>JAMPXK010000054.1 GCA_023701245.1 Elusimicrobiales bacterium
ACGGCCCGTCCGCCCCGCGGGCGGGCCGTTTTTGTATACTTATTCGACCGCCCGGTAAAAAACATGCAATAAATACCGGCCCCGGGCCGTTGCTCTTACAGGACGAACCGCAGCTATATACCGACTATGACCATAAAAAAGATACTTCTGACGCTGGCGGCCTCGCTCGCGGCGGCCCTGCCTCTGGCCGCGCAGCAGGACCTGGCGCTCACCTGGGAAGACGCCCGCCGCCTGGCCCTGGAGCACAACCCCTCGGTAAAGGCGGCCCGCGCCGCCAAAGAACAGGCCGCGCAGAATTACCTGGCCGGGCTCAACTCCTACCTGCCGCAGATCAGCGCCTCCCATTCCGTGTCCCGCAGCGGCGGGGACGGGTCTTCGCCTTCCAACCGCTGGGGCGCCTCTCTCTCCGCTTCCCAGGAACTGCTGAACCTCAGGACCATTTCCAGCGTCAAGAGCGCCCGCATCGCCAAGGAAAAGGCGGAAGCCGATTACCTGGCCGCCTCCGCTTCGGCCCGCCAGACCCTGGCCGGGGCCTTCGCGGACCTGCTGTTCGCCCAGCGGCGGGTAGAAGTACAGAAGAAGATCTACGCCATCCGGCTGGAGAACGCGCGCCTGATACGGCTGAAATACGAAAGCGGCATGGAATCCAAGGGCAACGCGCTCTATACCGAAGCCCTGGCCGAGAACTCCGGGGTTTCCGTGAAAAAGGCCGGGCGGCAGCTGGCCAGCGCGCAGCGCTCCCTGCTGGAGGCCATAGGCCTGGAGAACGCGTCCTCTGTCGCCGCCAAGGGCGACATCGGGGTCCCTTCCTTCACGCTGTCCGAAGAGGAGATAAAAGCCGCCCTGGAGCGGTCGCCCAGGATCGTCTCGGCCAAAAAGACGCTGGAGGCGGCCCGGGAGCGCGCCAGTTCCGCCGGGTATTACGCCTATCCCTCGCTGCGCGCCAGCGGCTCCTACGGCTGGAGCGGCGACAGCGAATTCCCGCGGGACAAGAGCTGGTCCATGGGCCTCAGCCTCAGCCTGCCGCTCTTTTCCGGCGGCCCCACGTATTATTTCAACAACCTCTCCGCCCAGAAGAAGGCCCTGCTGTCCGCCGACGAGGATTATAAGGCCGCCCGCATAGGCCTTTCCGTGTCGCTGCGCTCCGGGTACGACGACTACCAGAGCGCCGCCGAGACCGCCGTGGCCGCCGTGGCCCTGCTGGCCGCCAACGAGGAACGCTACCGGGAAGCGCAGATAAAGTACATGGCCGGCAAGATCAGCTTTATAGACCTGGAGAACGTGGAGCAGAACTTCGTGGATTCGGACCTGAACCAGCTGGATTACGCCCGCGCGGCGCATAGCCGCAAGCAGGCGCTGGAGCAGCTGCTGGGCGTAGGCATGGAACGTTAGGAGACACTGGAACACACTATGAAAAAGATCCTCATTATTCTCGTGATCGCGGCGCTGGCCGGCGGCGGCTGGTACGCCTACGCCAAAAAGACCGGCGGCAAAAAGCCCGGGTACCGGCCCGTTCAGGCCCAACTGCGCGACCTCTCCGAAGTGGTGGACACCACCGGCGTGGTGGAGCCCGAGAACCGCGTGGAGATACAGCCTTCGGCTTCCGGCCGCATCGAGGAGATCCTGGCCGACGAGGGCGACCGCATCAAAGCCGGGCAGGTGCTGGCGCTGATGAGCTCCTCGGACCGGGTCGCCATCCTCGACGCCGCCCGCGCCGCCGGCGACACCCAGTACGAGCAGTGGAAGGAGACCTACAAGCCCATAAAAGTGCTTTCCCCCATAGACGGCACGCTGATCCTCAAGAACGTGGTGCAGGGCCAGACCGTGGGCGCGAGCACCGTGCTGTTCGCTATTTCCGACAAGCTGATAGTTTCGGCCAGCCTGGACGAATCCGACATCGGCAGGGTCAAGCGCGGCCAGACGGCCTCCATAGTGCTGGACTCCTACCCCGACAAGCGCGTGCGCGGCACCATCTTCAAGATCCTCGACGAAGGCACCACCAAGAACAACGTGGTCACCTACACGGTTAAACTGCGCCTGGAGCGGGTCCCCGAGTTCTTCCGGTCCCAGATGACCGCCAACATCAAGATAAAGGTCTCGGAGCGCAAGAACGTGCTGCTTATCCCCGCCTCAGCCGTGGTGACGGACCCGCAGGGCCAGACCGCCGTCATAAAGGAACTGAAGGACGGCCAGCCGGTCTACTCACGCGTGGAAACCGGGCAGAACGAAGAGGACCAGGTGGAGATCACCTCGGGCCTGCAGGAGGGCGAGACCGTGTACTACGCCAGCCAGGGCTATACCGCGCAGGTGGACGCCTCCGGCAAGAACCCGCTGATGCCCTCGCGGCCCAACATGAACCGGCAGCAGCAGCGCGCCGTGCGCGGCCATTAGTCCGGCGGCCCGGCAGCCGGGAATTTTATGATAGAACTCAAAGGCATAAAAAAGATCTACCAGATGGGCGGCGAGCCGCTGGAGGTCCTCAAGGGCGTGGACCTGAAGGTGAAGGAGGGCGAGTTCGTGGCCATCATGGGCCCGTCGGGCTCCGGCAAATCCACGCTGATGCATATCCTGGGCCTGCTGGACCGCCCCAGCGCCGGGTCCTACAAGCTTTTCGGCCGAGAGGTATCGGAACTCGACGACGTGGAGCTGTCCTACCTGCGCGCCCGCATCCTCGGTTTCGTTTTCCAGCAGTTCAACCTGCTGCCGCGCATAACCGCGGCTTCCAACGTGGCCCTGCCCCAGATCTACCTGGGGGAGAAGGCCCGCCCCCACGAGGCCCGCAAGTACCTCGAGCAGGTGGGCCTGGGCGACCGCGCCGGCCACAAACCCAACCAGCTCTCCGGCGGCCAGCAGCAGCGCGTGGCCATAGCCAGGTCGCTGGTGAACGACCCAAAGATCATTTTCGCCGACGAGCCCACCGGCAACCTGGCGAGCGACCAGTCCAACGAGATCATGGGCATCTTCCGCCGCCTCAACCAGGAGCAGGGCATCACGGTGGTCATGGTGACGCACGAGCCCGACATCGCCGCCTGGGCCGACCGCGTGATAAAGCTCAAGGACGGCCTGATCATCGAGGATATCGTGAAGAAGGCCCCGGCCACCTCCGGCGCGGAACCGCGGCGCCTCCACATCCCCAAGACTTTCTTCCTGAGCTGGCGCGAGGTAGCCGAGAACCTGGCCTCCTCGGTCTCCTCCATCATCAGCAACAAGACGCGCTCGCTTTTGACCATGCTGGGCATCATCATAGGCGTGGGCGCCCTGATAGCCATGCTCGCGGTGGGTACCGGGGCGCAGCGCGCCATCCAGAAGTCCATGTCGTCGCTGGGCACCAACCTGCTGGCCGTCATGCCCGGCATGTTCCGGGGGCCGGGCGGCGCCAGCATGGGCGCCGGCGCGGTAACCCGCCTCACCATAGAGGACGCCAAGGCCATCTCCGAGATAGAGAACATCACCAGGACCGACTCCAACGTCTCCGGCAGCGCGCAGGTGGTCTACGGGTCCAAGAACACGCGCACTTCCATCAACGGCGTGGGCGCGGTCTACGCCTCCATGCGCAATTCCCAGCCTTATTACGGGCGCTTCTTCTCCGACGCGGAAGGCGCGCGGCTGGCCAAGGTGGCGCTGGTCGGCAATACCGTGGTGAAGGAACTTTTCTCCGGGGAGAACCCGGTGGGCAAGACCATAAAGATAAACCGCAAGAATTTCACCGTGATAGGCGTGCTGCCGCTCAAGGGCGCGCAGGGCCCGCGCGACCAGGACGATGTGGTGGTGATCCCCCTGCAGACCGCCATGAAGATAGTGCTGGGCAAGAATTACGTGGATTCCGTCTGGCTGGAGGTTTCCGACTTTTCGCGCATGGACCAGGTGCAGGCCGACGTGAAGAAACTGATGCGCAAGCGCCACAACGTCCCGGCCCATAAGGACGATGACGTGATGCTGATGAACATGGCGGAGCTGCAGACCATGCTGACCGGCACCATCAAGACCTTCAGCACGCTGCTGGGCATGATCGCCGGCATCTCCCTCATCGTAGGCGGCATCGGCATCATGAACATCATGCTGGTGAGCGTAAGCGAGCGCACCAAGGAGATAGGCCTGCGCAAGGCCATCGGCGCCACCAGCCGCGCGGTGCTGCTGCAGTTCCTCATAGAGGCCGTCATCGTTTCCGTGGTCGGCGGCGTGCTGGGCATACTCGCCGGGGCCGGCAGTTCGCTGCTGCTGTCCAAACTTTCCGGCTGGGCCGTCTACATTTCCCCCTTCTCCGTGGCGCTGGCCTTCGGGTTCTCGGCCGGGGTCGGCATCATCTTCGGCTTCTGGCCCGCCAAGAAAGCTTCGCTGCTGTCGCCAATAGAGGCGCTGCGCTACGAGTAGCGCTTGCCGGCGCGGTATAATTTAGTATTATAAACGGAGCCGGGCGCCCCGCCGCGCGGCCCAGACGAGTTTCCCGGAGGTATACCATGGTCAGCGTTCAAGTCAAATGCCCGCACTGCGGCAAGTCCCTGATGAGTTCCGCCAACAAGCTCGACGGCGCCCCCGCCATAGAGGTCAACCTGACCTATGCCGGCAAGCACGCCCCGCTCTACCTCAGCTCCCTCTACGGCAGCTACAAAGTGGCCACGGAAATGAACATGCCAGTGGGCAAAGTGGCCGGCTTCCGCTGCCCCCACTGCAAGGCGGACCTGAAGAGCACCCGCAAGTGCGACGCCTGTTCCTCCCAGATGATCGCTTTCGAGCTGAAGGCCGGCGGCCAGGTGCAGATCTGCTCCCGGCGGGGCTGTAAGAAGCACGTGCTGGAATTCCAGGACGCCGACAGCGAACTCCAGGCGTTCTACAAGTCCTACCTGAAAGCGCTTAAATAACGGCGCACCGGCCGGGGTCAGGTCTTTACTTTTGACCTGACGCCCGGTTCCGTTCTTTAAAAGGTCAAAAGTAAAGACCTGACCCCATGGAACATAAGAGTTTTTTTCGCACGCATAAGGCGCTGGCCTTCCTGCCGCTGCTCCTGATGGGGGCCGGCGTCTGGTACTACATCCAGGGCCGCGTTGCCCACGAGCGCTCCGAAACAACCGCGGCGCCGGCGCCCGCCCTGGAGCCCGCGGCGGTCTCGCCTTCGGGCAAGCCGCCCGCCGGGACGCTGCCGGAGGCGTACAACCCCGACGCCGGCCTGGACATTCAGGGCCCGCCGGAGTTCAAAAGCCAGGTCACGCACGCCCTGAAACTGATCTGGATGGCCGACCGCAACACCTTCCTCTTCATAAAAAGGAACATCTCCGTGATCCGCAACGAGAACCGGACCGGTTTCTACGCGGAGCCGGGACGCATGGTGGCGGCGCTCTCCACGGACCACGCCTTCAGGTCCCTTACCTGGTGCGCCGGCGTCATAGCCCACCAGGCCTGGCACGGCTGGTACGAACTCAACACGCGCAAGGCCCGCAAGAAAGCGCCCCCGCTGCCCGGCGACAGGGACGCCAGCCGGCCCGAGGCCAACCCCGCCAAGATAGACTACAAGGGCCTGGACTACATCCTCTACACCGAAGACAAGGCTTTCGGCCTGCAGCTGGAAGTACTGCGCAAGGTGGGCGCCCCGAAAAGCGAGACCGACCCCGTCCTGCGGCGCGCGCCGAGGGACTTCACCCACGGCCACGACGGCAGCTACTCCCTCAACCCGTGACCTCCTTACCCCCGCTGCATCCGGTCCTGATAGGGCGCGTAGCCCTCCGCAACAACCTGGCGCTGGCCCCCATGGCCGGCATCACCAACGCCGCCTTCCGCGTGCTGGCCGCCGAGGGCGGCGCGGGCCTGGTGGTGACCGAGATGGTTTCCGCCGAAAGCCTTAAATACGGCAATAAGAAATCCTTCAAGATGCTGGAACTGCTGCCGGGCGAACATCCCGCGGCCATACAGCTGTTCGGGGCGGACCCGGCCTCCATGGCGCTGGCCGCCCAGGCGGCCGAGCGGGCCGGGGCCGACATAGTGGACATCAACGCCGGCTGCCCGGTAAAAAAAGTGCTGCGCTCTGGCGCCGGCGCGGAACTGATGAAAAAGCCGCAGCTGCTGGGCGAGATAATTTCCAGGATGGTCAAAAGCGTGAAAGTCCCGGTGACGGTTAAATTCCGCGTAGGCCTGGCCGCCGGCGAGAACCTGGGCCCGCTGCTCGCCCGGGTCGCGGAGGAAGCCGGCGCCGCGGCCATAACCCTGCACGGGCGCCCCGCCGCGCAGTTCCATACCGGCCCGGTGGACCTGGAGGCCATGGCGGCCACCGCCGCCGCCGTAAAGATCCCGGTGTTCGGCAACGGGGGCGTGGAGAACGCCGCGCAGGCCGCCGTCATGCTCGCGGCAGGCTGCGCCGGGCTGGCCATAGGCCGGGCGGCCGTTTACAACCCCGCGGTCTTCTCCGAGATCTCCGCCGGCCTTTCCGGCGCCGGGGCCGGGAGCGTCACCGACGCGGCCCGCATCCGCCTTTTCCTGCGCTTCCTGGAACTCAACGCCGGCATCTACGGCGAGGAGCAGGGCCTGGCGCGCGCGCGCAAACTGGTAGGCTACTGGCTCAAGGGCCTGCCCAACGCCGCCGCCGCCCGGGGCGCCTTCATGAGCCTGAAAACCCTTAAAGAGGCGGAAGGGCTTTTGATACAATATACGAGGTAAAACGCGCGCCGCCGCGTCTCCTCTTCGCGGTCTGCGGCACTTCGCCCAAGGCACCATTATGACCACCCAACAGGTTGAAACCCCGGAAACCCCTCTGATGCAGCAATACCAGGCGCTCAAGAACGCCTACCCGCACGCCCTTCTCTTCTTCCGCCTGGGCGACTTCTATGAGCTCTTTTTCGACGACGCCAGGACGGCCAGCGCGGCGCTGGGGCTCACCCTCACGGCCCGCCAGGCCGTACCCATGTGCGGCGTGCCGCACCATTCCGCTTCCGGCTACATCGCGCGCCTGCTGGCCGCGGGCCACAAGGTGGCCATCTGCGAGCAGACCGGCCCCGCCGACGGCGAGTCCAAGAAGACCAAGCTGTTCAAGCGCGAAGTGGTACGCCTGATAACCCCCGGCACCGTGGTGGAGGACGAACTGCTGCGCCCCCGCGCCTCCAATTACCTGGTGGCGCTGCACATCGACATCGTGGGCTGGGGTCTCGCGTCTTTCGACGCTTCCACCGGCGACTTCCTGGCCACCCAGAACCTCAACGATCCCGACCTGTACCAGCTGATGTCGCTGGTGTCCAGGACCTCCCCGGCGGAGATCCTCGCTGACCCCCGTACCGTAAAGGAGATGGCCAAGCGCGGCCTCTCTTTCGGGCCCGCCGTCCTTACCGAATACACCCGGTCCGACGCCGCAGCGCCCGCGTGGTCCGCCCAGCCCGTCTGGCAGAACCACAAGCTGGCCATGAAGACCGCGCTGAAAGTGGTCTCCTACGTGCGCCAGACCCAGCCCGGCCTGAAGGAGGTCTTTTCCCCCTCCTACCACGAGCCGTCGGACCGTCTGCAGCTCGACGAATCCGCCATAAAGACGCTGGAACTGGTCGCCTCCCCGGACGGGGACGACTCCAAGACGCTCTGGGGCGTGCTGGACCTGTCGCGCACCTCCATGGGGTCGCGCATGCTGCGCCGCTGGATCCTGGAACCGCTCTCCGACATCCGCGAGATCCTCTCCCGCCAGAACTTTACCGCCTTCCTCGCCGAGAACCGCGAGTCCCGCGAGCAGCTGGGCGATATCCTGTCCCAGGTGCCCGACGTGGAACGCCTGCTGGGCCGCGTCATAAACCTGAGCGCCTCGCCGCGCGACCTGGCGGCGGTGCGCAAGGCGCTGGGCCAGCTGCCCCGCCTGAAGCTCCTGCTGAGTTCGGCCGGCTTCTTCGAATGCGCGCCGGAACTGGCCGCCCGGCTCGACGGCGTTTCCCACGCCCTCAACGGCCTGCGCGGCGAGCTGGAAAAAGCGCTGGCGGAAACCCCGCCGGCCCGCCTGTCGGAAGGCGGCGTGATCTGCGAGGGCTATAACGGCGCCCTGGACGAACTGCGCGTGGTCCGCCGCGACAGCCAGAAACTGCTGGCCGACATAGAACTGCGCGAGAAGGAAAAGACCCAGATCCCCACGCTCAAAGTCGGCTACAACAGCGTGTTCGGCTACTACATAGAAGTTTCCAAGGCGCAGGCCCAGAAAGTTCCCCACTATTTCGTGCGCAAGCAGACGCTGGTTAACGCCGAACGCTACATCACCGAAGAGCTCAAGACCCTGGAGAACAAGATCCTGGGTGCGGAAGAAAAGATGGCCAAGCTGGAGTCCCACCTTTTCGGGGAACTGCGCGAAAAGGTCCGCGCCTCCCTGGGCGAACTCAAGGCCTTCGCCTCGGGCGCCGCGGAGCTGGACGTTTTCTACGCGCTGGCGGAAAGCGCCGTGCGCTACGAGTTCTCCAAGCCCCGCATCAATTCCGGCGACGAGCTGAAGATAGAGGAAGGCCGCCACCCCGCCGTGGAGCGCTTCCTGCCCGCTGGCGCCTTCGTACCCAACGACCTGGAACTGGGCGGCGCCGGCGCCCGGGTCATCATCCTGACAGGCCCCAACATGAGCGGCAAGAGCGTGTACCTGCGCCAGGCCGCCGTGCTGGTGATCCTGGCGCAGATCGGCTCTTTCGTTCCGGCCCGCGCGGCCGAGATCGGCATAGTGGACCGCATCATGACGCGCATAGGCGCACAGGACCGCATGGCCCGCGGCGAGTCCACCTTCATGGTGGAGATGCGCGAGACCTCGGCCATCATGCGTCTGGCCACGCCCAAGAGCCTCATCCTTCTCGACGAGGTGGGCCGCGGCACTTCCACTTTCGACGGCATCTCTATCGCCTGGGCGGTGGTGGAGCACCTCTACAAACCCGAGGGCGGCCCCAAGGTGCTGTTCGCCACGCACTACTTCGAGCTCACCGAACTGGCGGAGAAATTCTCCGGCATCAAGAACTGCAATATCTCCGTGAAAGAGTGGACCAACGCGCTCGGCAAGACCGAGGTGGTGTTCCTGCATAAGATCAACTCCGGCCCCGCGGACAAGTCCTACGGCATCCACGTGGCCCAGCTGGCCGGGCTGCCGGATTCCGCCATCCAGCGCGCGCGGGAGATCCTGCACACGCTGGAGACCAAGGGGAATATCCAGGTGGACTCCAAGGAAGCGGACCAGACGCCGCTGCTGCCCATATTCTCCTCGCACCCGGTGCTCGATGAGATAAAGATGTGCGACACCGACAATATGACGCCGCTGGCGGCCCTGCAGGCCGTCACCGAGTGGAAACGCCGGGCCGGGAACTGAGACCTTACGGCCCAGCAAAAAGACGGCCCTATGGCCCATGTGCCAGGGGCCGTCAATTATTATAATTAAGGGGTACAGAGGGAGGCCTATGTTTAAACGTTTCGCCGCTTTAATATCCTTGTTCGTCTTTTCCTCCGCAGCTTTCGCCCGGCCTTTCACGCTGGAGACCACCGGCGCCGAAGACGTGCCGCAGGTCCAGTTCCCCAAACCGCCCGCTCCCGCCCCCGTCACCCCTCCCGGCGTGACCATAGCCGTTTACACCACTGACGAGGAGTTCACCTTCGAGAGCGAGGTGAAACCGGCCCTGGACGCGCGCATAAACGCGCTGAAGGCCGCCGGCCTCACCACCCTTGGCGGCCGCGTGGTGCCCTCCGGCAACGATTACAGCTTCGCCATAGATTATGTTCCGACCGTGAAGAACGGCGCGGCCCTGCCGCCGGCTGTCATCCTGGACACCTACAAGAACGGCGCGGCCTACTGGCGCACCCAGGACGCCGAGGCCGCCATGAAGGCCTGCTCCGCCAATTTCCGCAACGCCAAAGTGCCGGTGCTGGGCGCCTATCTCTACGAGGAAGGCAGCGATAACGCTTTCGCGGTGGATTTCCTCCAGAAGAGCCTGCTGCGGCCCACGCAGGAATACGCCGTGAAGTTCGAGAAGTACACCGGCGGCAAATATACTTTCGAAAGCGAAGCGCAGAAGGCGGTGCCCTCCTGGCTGGCGCTGTTCAAGGCGGCCGGCGTGCCGGCCATCCGCGGCAAGGCCGTGCGGCGCGAGGACGGCGACTACGCGGTGCAGGTGGAATACGTCACCAAGACCAACAGCTTTGGCCCGCGCCCGCAGTACGCCGTGGCCCGTTACGAGTCGCGCGACGTCTTCCCCTTCGAAAAGAACGCCCTGGCGGCCGGTCAGGCCAGCCTCGCGGTCTTCAGCTCCGCCGGGGTGCCGCCGCTCTCGGCCGTCGCCCGCAAGGAAGGCAATGACTATTCTTTCAGCGTGGATTACCTCGTGGGAAATATCTACCAGCCCGGCGGCACCGTGCCGTCGGCGGCCATAGAGACCTACCAGGCCCCTGAGACCTTCACTTTCGACAGCGAGGCAAAAAAAGCCCTGGAGGCCAAGAAAGCGGAATTCAACTCCGCAGGGCTCGCCGTGGTTGGCGGGGCCGTGAGCGGCTCCATAGGCAGCTACACCTACGCGCTTGATTACATAGCCAAGGCCGGGCAGCCCGGCCCGTACCTGCCCCCTCGCTAGGGCGGACAGGCAAGCCGGACCCGGGCTCGGCCCGGGTTCTTTTTTATGGACAAGCCAAACCCTTTTGCCGGCATAAAGACCTACGACAATTACTCTCATATCTGGCAGCTGACGGGCTTCATCCTGCTGCTGCAGGTGCTGGCGGCGGTAGTGGCCGGCATTGTCTCCGCGCTGGGCCGGCTGCACCTGGGCGCCTACGAGGCCATCCTGCCCGCGCTGCTGGTGATGGGGTATGTGGCCTGGGTAGTGCTGGATGGGCTGGGGGTGGACTGGCGGGCCGCCCTGCTGGAGTGGCGGCGCCGGCCGGGCAGGGACCTCCTGCTGGCACTTAAATATTTTTCGGGTTACGCGCTGCTCCTCGGGGCCATGTTCGGCCTGCTGATGCTGGGCTACTGGCTGCTGGGCGACAAGCTTGCCGCGGCCGCGCAGCCCCTGGTGGAGAAGAATACCGCCGAAGACGCCGCGCTGCAGGGCCTCGCGTTGTCCTCGCGCCTGCGCTTTCTGCTGGCGCTGTTCAGCGCCTGCGTGGTGGCGCCGGTGGTGGAGGAAACTTTTTTCCGCCGCATAGTTTTTACCGCCATCAGGCTGAAGAAAGGCTTCTGGCCCGCCGCTTTCTGGTCGGGCCTGCTGTTCGCCCTGTTCCACGGCGTGGCGGCGCCGGTGATCCTGCCCTGCGGCATCTACCTGGCCTGGGTTTACGAGCGGGAGCGGCGCCTGCCGGTCAATATCATGCTGCATTCCCTAGTGAATCTCGCAATGGTATCGCTGAAGATGCTTCTTCACTAGACCGAACAATTGTAAAATAGCCCTATGCCGGAAATAAAAGTCCTGCCCGAAGACGTAGTCTCCAAGATCGCCGCCGGCGAGGTCATAGAGCGCCCGGCCTCCGTACTCAAGGAACTGCTGGAGAATTCCCTGGACGCCGGCGCCGGCCGCATCGAGGTCGAGTTAAAAAAAGCCGGCCGCGGGCTTATCCGGGTGCATGACGACGGGCGCGGCATGGACCGCGAGGACCTGCGCCTGGCCCTGGGCCGCCACGCCACCAGCAAGCTCGCCAGTTTCGACGACCTGTATTCCCTGGCCACTTTCGGCTTCCGCGGCGAGGCGCTTTATTCTATTTTCGCCGTCTCCCGCCTTAAACTGACCTCCTGCCGGGCCGGCGCGGATTCCGGCTACGGCATAGAAGGCGAAGGCGGCCATGTGACGGCCGAAGTGCCGGCCCCGCCGGTAAAAGGCACCACCATAGAGGCGTCGGACCTGTTCTTCAATACCCCGGCAAGGGCCAAGTTCATGAAGAGCGACACGGCCGAGCGCGCCCACCTCATAAAGACGGTGGAAGAGGCGGCGCTGGCCAACCTTGGCACGGCTTTCCGCCTGGTCATAGACGGGGCGGAGATCCTTTCGCTGCCGGTGCTGCCCGGCGGCCTGTGGGAGAACCTAAAGCACCGCGCGGCCGCCATTTTCGGCAAGAGCGTCTACGCGGGCCTGGCCAGGATAGAGGGCAAAACCGCGGGCATGGCCGTTTACGGCTTCGTGTCCCGCCCGGACGCCCTCGGGGCCACCCGGGCAAACCAGTATTTCTTCGTCAACCGCCGCCCGGTGGGTTCCGCGCTGCTGCGCCAGGCGCTGTACCGCGGCTACGGGCACATGCTCACGGGCAAGCACCCGGCCTGCGCCCTGTTCCTGGAACTGGACCCGGGGGCTTTCGACGCCAATATCCACCCGCAGAAGCGCGACGTAAAGTTCTCCTCGGAGAACGAGATCTTCAAGACCATTTCCAACACCGTCTACGAAGAGCTGCTCAGCAAACAGACCGCGGCGGTGCAGTTCTCTGCTCCCGCCGGGGACAACAAGTTCACTCCTCCCGACGTG
Organism: Elusimicrobiales bacterium; assembly: GCA_023701245.1. Classification (GTDB taxonomy): domain Bacteria; phylum Elusimicrobiota; class Elusimicrobia; order Elusimicrobiales; family UBA9959; genus UBA9959. Next base: position 12,414 of record JAMPXK010000054.1, read on the forward strand.
CCGGCCTACCGCGAGGCGGCCGCCGCCGCCCAGCCGGCCGCGGAAGCAAGCGGCCTTTTCGACGCTTTACCGGCCGCCGCCGCGGCGCCGGCCGACTGGCGCGGCAAGGACCTGGCCTACCTGGGCCAGCTGGCCAAGAGCTACCTGCTGTTCGAATGCGAGAGCGGTTTGCTGGTGGTAGACCAGCACGCGGCGCAGGAGCGGGTGCTCTTCGAACGCTACCTGGAGGAATTTTCCCGCGGGGCCATAAAGGTGCAGCCGCTGCTGGTGCCGCTGGAGGCGGAACTTTCCCGTTCGCAGATGGAAACGGTGCTGAAATGGCGCGACTGGATGAAGACGGCGGGATTCGAGATCGACCAGCGCGGCCCGGCGGTGGCCCTGCTGCGCGCGGCGCCGGCGCTGTTCTATTTCACGCAGGCCGCGTTCACGGAATTCCTCGGTTATCTTTCGGAAGTGCTGGGCGAACCGCAGGCGGCCGCCGAGGACATGAAGCGCGGCGTGATAGCCACCATGGCCTGCAAGAAATCCATCAAAGCGCACGATTTCGTAAAACCGCAGGAAGCCCTGCGGCTGATGGAGGACCTGAAAAAAGCGAAGGACGGCCACCATTGCCCGCATGGCCGTCCCACCCTGTTCCACCTGTCGGCGGCGGATATCGCCCGCCGTTTCCAGCGCTCCGGAACCCTTTGATCAGAATTTGTACGTGAGGCCCGCCTGCTGACGGGCGTTCAATTCTTTGCCCGTGTCGAAAGAAATGTCCAGCGCCAGCTTTTTCCCCGCGAACCCGAACCCGAAGGTCATACCCTCCGCCGCCCGGTCGAAAAGATAGCCGGCGCGCAGGCTCACCAGAAGCCCCATCGTCATTTCCATATTGAGTTCCGCCCCGGCCTGATAATAGCCCCTGTCCTTGTAGGGGCTTATCCAGTCCGCGGACAGCACCGCGTCGCTGTAGACCAGGTCCGTGGACGGGTCCAGCAGGTTGGGCGGGTTTATTTCCACCTGCCACGCCGCGCCCAGGCGCTTGAGCGCCGGCGCCGGGTCGCTGGCCTCCTCGAACTTGAACCCGCGGCCCGTGTTGAGCAGGGCCGCGCCGAACGTGAGCCCCCGGCCCGCGGAATAAAGCGCGCCGAAGTCGTAAAGCATGGAGGACGCGGTGGCGGTTTCCGCCAGCTCCAGGCGCACGCTCTTGACGGTGGCGCCCAGACCCAGCCGGCCGCCTAGCCGCCACGCGGCGCAGGCATAAACGGCGCTGTCGGTCTCGGCGTTCACCTTGCCCGTGGTCCCGTCGGAAAGGTTCAGGTCTATGTCCCCGGCGTTAAAATGCATGTAGCCCGGGGTAAGGACCACCGCGCCGAGCGCCAGCGGCGCCCCGATAAAACTGTGTCCGGCGTCGTCGAACCCGCGCAGATAGCTGGCCGTGACCGAAAATCCCCGGGAGAAGGCCAGGGCGCCTGGATTGTAGTTGAGGCTCTCCGCCCCGCCCGCCACGGCGGTGAACGCCTGCCCCATGGCGGCGGACCTCGCCCCCAGGGGCGCGGTCAGCGACTGCGCGGCCGTCAAACCGGGCTCGGCGGCGGCGGGCGCGGCCAGGGTCAGCAGGAGCAGCAGGGCGGCCGTATGTCTCATTTTATAAGCACTATCTTCCTGGTGTCCTTCATTTTAGGCGCGGTCACGCGCAGCAGGTAGAGGCCGCTGGCCGCCAGCCTGCCGTTGTCGGTCCTGCCGTCCCAGAAAAGGGTCTTGGTGCCGGCGCCCACGGGCCCGGAATAAAGCCGGCGCACGTGCGCGCCGTTCAGGGTATAAATATTCACGTCCATGTCGCCGGCCCTGAAGACCGTCATGTCCGCCCTGGCGCTGCCGCCTTTGAGCGGCCTGAAAAGATTGTCCGTCATGACGGTTATGCCGGGCCTGAAATCCACCGTAAGGACGCTGGCCAGCGCGGCCGTGCGGCCGTCGGGGTTGGAGACGCTTACGTTGTAGGTCCCCAGGGGCGCGCCGGCCGGCAGCGCCCGCACCGTCAGCTGCGCGTCGGACACGCGGGTCACGGTCTGCACCGTGACGCTGCCCGCCGGCCCCGAGAGGGAGGCCGTGTTCAGGCCCGGGGCGAAGATCTCGCCGGTCACGGTGAAGTCGGTGGCGGGATCGTCGTCGTAGGCCAGGTTCGGCGTGAAACCAGTAACCACGGGATCCATGGTAAGGGCGCTGTACACGTAAGTGGTGGCCGCCTGGTCCAGGCGGGACGTGAGGTACAGGCGCCAGCGGAAAGTCTCGGTAGACCGCGCCACGGCCATCCCCGACAGTTCGTTGGAGGCGGCGGCCGTGGAGAAGACCAGTACCGGGGGCGAAGTAAAGGAGGTGCCGGTGGCGCTGTCTGCGGCCAGCACCCGCGTTACGGTGGAAGCGGCCAGGTCGGGCGCGGTCACGTACAGGCGCAGCGCGCCCCCGGTCAGGGTGGAGATGTCCAGGCTGTAGGCGCCGGTGGCGGAGAGCAGCAGGCTTTCACCCGTAAAAGTATCCCCGTTGTCCACGCTGGTCAGGCCGTGCACCCTGTAGGCCGCCGGGTTCTCGGCGCCGCCCTCGTCGCGGATATAGTAAAGCCGCACATAGCCGGAACCCGCCGGATAGGCGCGGGGCGAACGCAGGCGCGCGGCCCCGCTGCTGAAGCGCACGGAAAAGGAGGCGTCCCTGGTCCAGGCCAGCCCGTCCGCCGAGCGGGCGCTGAGCAGGGCGTGGCCGTCGGTGCTTACCCCGACGTAATACGCGCGCCAGGGGCCGCCGGCCAGCGCGGCGTCGTAATAGACGCCCATGGCCGTTATGGAACTGGCGTCGTAGGCGGCCGCCTGGGTGGAAAGCCGCAGGCCGGGCTCCGGGGTCCAGACCAGTCCGTCGGTGGAACTGGCGCTGAAAACGGCGTAGTGCGCGGGGGTGGAATAATAAAGGCGGAAACCGCCGGGGATCTGCGTGACGCACTGCACGGAAACCGAAGAAAGGCGCAGGCCGGCTTCCAGTTCGAAAGAGGGGGCGCAGAGCGCCGGCGCGGCCAGGGCGGCGCAGAGGGCAACGGCGTTAAGCAGGTTCTTTATCAAGATCTCTCCCCTGTGATTATAACAAAAGCCCCGGCGCGTCAGGGCTTGCGCACGAAGTGCGGCAGTTCGGCCGGCAGCTCCAGCGAAAGTTCGACCAGCCCGGCGGGCCGGCCGTCCTTCAGCCAGGGCGTCTGGTAGATGAGTTTCTTCACGCCGTTCTTTTCTATGGTGTAGGCGTTGGTGTACGGCTCGGCCAGCATTTTCTTCAATTTGCTCTTCGAGGGTTCGGGGTGGCAGTCCAGCAGGCTTTTGCCCACCAGGAGGCCGCCGCCGCTTTTGGCGAAAGTGGCGCCGGCCTTGGCGTTCATTTCCAGTATTTTACCGTCGGCGTCGCACACCGTGACCGCGAAATTGACCCCGTCTTTCCAGTTGTCCATAACGTTCTCCGTTCCCGAACTTCCGTATCTATATTATAAAATATGCCTATGCCCGCTTCACCGTTCCTCGCGCTGGCCGCGGCCAGGCGCAGTATAAGGAAATACAAGCCCGCCCCCGTGGAAAGGGCCAAACTGGACCTCTGCCTGGAGGCCGCGCGCCTGGCGCCCTCGGCCTGCAACGCCCAGCCGTACCGTTTCATAGTCCTCGACGAGCCGGCGCTGAAAGAGCGCTTCTGCGCCGCCGCCTTTACCGGCGTCTACTCGGTCACCCGGTTCGCGGCCGCCGCCCCGGCCCTGGTGGCCGTGGTCTCCCGGACGGGCAAGTTCAGCGCCTGGCTGGGCAACCAGATGCAGGACACCAATTTCCGCCTTGTCGACGTGGGGATAGCGGCGGAGCACTTCGTGCTGGCCGCGGCCGAGCAGGGGCTGGGCACCTGCTGGATAGGCTGGTTCGACGCCAAGGCGGCCGCCAAGGCCCTCGGGCTGGGCGCCGGGAAAAAAATAGAAGTGCTGCTGGCCGTTGGCTATCCCGACGAGGCGCCGCCGCCGCGTCCGCGCAGCCCGGCCGCGGAATTTTCCTCCTACAACAAACCATGAAAACACTCGCCATCGCACTGCTCCTGCTGTCCGGCGCCGCCGCCGCCCAGGATTGCCCCAAAAGCGCCGACGCCTGCTCCGGAGCCAAAAAGAATCTCTCTCCTTTCCTGGCCGCCTCGGCCCAGGCGCAGCCCGAGGCTAAACCCGCCGCGGCCCCCGGCAAGGCCGCTCCCGCGGCAAAAGCCGCCGCCGCGCCCGCGCTCTCCACGGCCGCCGCTTCTCCGGTTCCGGCCTCCCCGGCCCCGGCAAAGACCTCTTCCAGCCCGCTCTGGCTGGCTTTCGTCGGCGCCGCGCTGGCCGGCCTGTACTTTTACCTCGGGGCGGGCACCGGGAAGGGTAAAAAACGATGACCCTGGACTACGGAACTTTCGCAAAGGCGTCTACCCTGATCCACTTGGCGCAGGGCGCGGCCCTGGTACTGCTGGGCGCGGCCGAAGCGTACGCCCTGGACAACAGCGGGCGCAAAGTCCTGCTGGCCGGCGCGGCAGCGCTGCTCGCCGCCGCCGTTGCTACGCCCCTGCTGGTCCTTGCCGTCACCGCCAACTGGAGCGCGGAGCAGCTGCGGCTGGCCCTGGAGGTCCGCCGCGGGTTCCTCCTGTTCTTCGCTTTCGCCTGCCTCTTCGGGGCGGCCGGCCTGAGCCGGCTCACGCAGGTAGCGCTGGACCGCCGGGGCGGCGGCTGGCAAACGCTGTTTTTCGGTTTCCTGGCGCTCATCGGCCTGCTTTACTTCCTCCTGCCCTCGCGCGTCAACGAAGACGCCCCCGCGCAGGTGCTGGTGCTGCACGCCGCCATGGGGGTCACGCTGCTGCTGGCCGTGGCCGCCAAGGCCGCCCATGCCTCTTTGGGCCGGCGCCAGCTGCATATAGCCTGGGCGGTGCTCCTGATGATCACCGGCCTGCAGCTGCTGACCTACAGGGAAGCCCCAACCACTTTCGGCCTGCGGCTGGTTACCCTGGAATCCGCGCCCGAAACCGCACCCGCCGCGGCGAAACCTGCCCTGAAAAATGCCGGAACTGCTGATAAAGAACGGCCTGCTCGTTGATCCCCTCCTGGGGGAGCGGCGCGCGGACCTGCTGCTGCGCGGCGCGCGGATAGCGCGCGTCGCACCGCGCCTTTCGCCGCCTCCCGGGGCGGAGGTGTTCGACGCCGCCGGGCTATGGGTCTTTCCCGGCTTTATCGACGCCCACGTTCACACCCGCGAACCCGGCGCCGAAGCGGCCGAGACCCTGGCCACCGCGGCGGCGGCGGCCGCCGCCGGC
>JAMPXK010000095.1 GCA_023701245.1 Elusimicrobiales bacterium
CTGGTCCACCCCTTTATTTCCCATGCCATATGTCCCCCTATTGACCGCGTTCAGGCGGTCTTTGGCGCCGGCGCCAGGCGCGCCAGCCGCTCCTGGCGCTGCGCCGCCGCGTACCAGAGTTTAAGCGAGAAGTATGTTTCCGCGTTCCCGCCGGTGCCGAGGGTGTAGACCCTCAGCCGCGCGCCGCCGCCGGGCAGCGCGCCTTTCCAGCTTAGCCATGAGTGCCTGTTGGTGTTTGTCATGCCCATAGCATAACAGACGACCCCGACAGCGTAGTGTCGGGGTCGTTCTGCCGGGCCGGAACTTTTCCGGGTTACTGCATTATCTCTATCTGGCCTATGGACGGCTGCGGCACTAGGGCTTTGGAGATGGCGCTTACGCCTTCGCCCACATAGAGGGCCGCCACCAGCACCACGGCGGCCAGTACGATGCCCACCGCTACGTTGCCTTTCTGCAGTTCCTCGCCGGGGTGCATATGGCTGCGCACCAGCCGCCCGAAGAGCCGCAGCGTGACGGAGATGGTGAAGACCGCCAGCATCATGGCCAGGCCCAGGTGCGCCGCGCCTATGACGGCCAGTTTGCTAAGCCCTATGGTCATCTCGCCGGGCGCGGAGACGTGCATGCGGAACATGCTTACCACGGCGCCCAGGCCTTTCTGCAGTATCATGGAGGCGGCGAAGAGAATGGCGCCTACCAGCGTGCCCACCGCCACGTTGCCTTTCTTTATCTCCTCTTCCATATTGAAGTCCGGGTTGGCCTTGATAAAGACCCGGTAGGTCAGGTAGATGATGAGGCCGCTCATCAGCACCGCCAGCAGGAATTCGAAAACGCTCACTATCACCCTTGTATTCACCATAGTCCCTCCTTGAAATGTCAGAAAAACGGTTCTACCTTGTAGCCGTTGCCGCCGGCGAGCAGGGCCGTGGTGGCCTGCCCTACGGTGCCGGGTTCCAGCCAGGCCGGCCCGGCCGGCTCCAGCAGTACGTACTCCAGCCCTTCGTAGCGCACAAAAACGTCGCCTTTGCCCGGGAGCCGGCGGATGGCCATCAGGTAATGGCCCGGCACGGCTATGCCCACCATGCGCATGCCCTTCCAGTTGCCCAGCACCGAGGCCAGCAGGCCGGTCTTGGTGTCGCAGTCACCCCATCCGCTGAGCAGCGCCCTGGCCGGGGGCAGCAGCCCGCCGGTATGCAGGCCGTCCTCCACGGTGGGGGGGATCTTGTAGCGGATGGCGGTCTGCACCATGGAGAGCACGCCGCCCAGCAGGTTTTCCTCGCTCCAGCCGCGCTCGGAGGAAATTTTACTGAAGGCCAGGGCTAGCGGCTTGAGCAGTTCCGTGTTGCGCTTCACGATCACCGGCATATCGCATTCCACCAGGTTGCCGGCGCGCAGGGCCAGGCCGCGGGCCCGCAGCAGGGCGCGCAGACGGGTGTCGTACTCCATATCCACTTCCGCTATGGCCCTTTCGGCGGCGGCTTTGCCGCTTTCCGTGTAGGCTTTTTTCCAGGCGTCCCCGCGGGCCGTCTCGCGCCAGGCGCGCAGGCCGTTCAGTTCGAAGTCGGCGTAGCCGTAGCCGGCCAGGTATTTGCGGTACTCGGCCGCGCTCATCGCGAAATTGACGGAAACGCGGTCCTTGTTGAAATTTATGAAGTGGTACTGCGCCTTCAGCTGGGCGCCTTCCTTGTAGATGCGCTGGGCGGTGCCTTTTTCGGTGCGGGTTTCGCGGCTGGTGTATTCCTGCTCCTCCGTGTCCGCCTCTTCTTCGTCCGCGGAAGCCTGCGCGCGCAGCACCAGGCCGCCCCCGGGCGGCGGGGCCAGCAGGGCTTCCCATTGGGCGCACAGCGTCCAGGCGCAGGCCAGGCAGCCGGCCAGCGCCAGGGAATATAAAGGAGAGAGCCTGGTTCCGCGCAAGGTTATGCCCCCGTTTCCGTTCTCTGGGCGTCCTGGTAGGCCTTCAGCCGGACCGCCACTTCCGCCTTCAGGTTCTCCGGTTCCAGTATGGTTATCTCCGGCATCCAGTGCAGCACCAGCGGCACCACTTCCATGGGGTGGTGGATGACCGCGGCGACGGTGACCGCGCCGTCGGCGGCGGGCCGGGAGACTTTCTGGCCGGGCAGCAGTTCCTTGCTGCGCAGGAAATCGGCCGCGGCGCCGCGGGCGCGCAGTTTTATCTTTATTTTTTTGCCTTCGTTCACGCCCCAGATGGTGGTGGCCGCGCCTATCACTTTCTTTATGGTTTCGGGCGGGGGCGGGGTGAATTCTTCCGGCAGGATATCCAGCCGCTTTATGCGGTCCACGCGGTACTTGGCGAACCTGTCCGGTTCGCGCCCGTCGGCGGAGGCCATCATGTAGAAGAAATTCTCGCTGGCCAGGATCTTTACCGGGCAGAGCACGCGGTCCTTTACCGTGCCGTCGGCGCCGGCGTAGCGCACGGAGAGCTTCTTGCGGCGCTCTATGGCGAAGGTTATGTCCTCGTAAAATTTCCGGGTCAGCGGGTTGAGGGCCCTGGGGCCCACGGAATAGAAGGGGGAGTCGCCGGCCGCGGCGGAAGTGGCCCTGGCGAAGACCTGGTCGAAGGCGTCCTTTATGGCGCCGCCCATGCCGCCGGCCATTTCGCGCATGAGCACCAGCACGGACAGCTGCTCGCCGGTGAGGTTGAAACTGGTGAGGGAAACGCCCGGGGCGAAGGTGTAGGTGCCTTTCTGCGGGGTGTCCAGGTGGAAGCCGGTAAGGTTGATGCGTTCTATGTCGCGCTGGATGGACCGTTCGGAAACGGAGAACTCGGCCGACAGGTCCGCCACGCGCACCGGGCCTTCGTTAAGGCGGTTGAGGATGTTCAGCACGCGGTAATATTTTTTATCGCCGGAATCTTTCTTGCTCATGCCGCCCCCTGCTTTGGAATACCCCTATTATATAAAGAAAGGGGGCTTTTCTTGACTGGGGCGGGATAAATAAATATAATTTATCTGCCGTAGCCTTGTGGCTGCGGTGATTTTTCGTGTTCTTTATATGTGCGGGCGTAGTTCAATGGTAGAACGTCAGCCTTCCAAGCTGATCACGTGGGTTCGATTCCCATCGCCCGCTTTTCCCTATCCGCGCAGCGGATAGGGAAAAGCGGGACGATGGAATAGCTCCCGCCCGTTCAAGGTTTTGCTGGGGTAGCTCAGCTGGTAGAGCACTTCATTGGTAATGAAGAGGTCGTGGGTTCAATCCCCATCCCCAGCTTCCAGTTTTTGTAAGGTAGTCAGCGTTCGGTGGTGTTGCAGATATTTGTTCCGGTGTGGTGTTATTTCGGGATGGGGATTGTTCCTTAATGAGCTCGCTGACGCTCGCATGTCCCCAGCTTTCAATTTGTGAAAGCACCGTTTTCAGAAGAGTCTAAATAATTCAGGAGAGAGCAAAATGGCAAAAGCTAAATTCGACCGCAGCAAGCCCCACGTCAACGTAGGCACCATCGGCCACGTCGACCACGGTAAATCCACTCTGACCACCGCGCTGGTCAAGGTCCAGTCCGAAAAGGGCCTGGCCAACCTGAAGTCCTACGCCGAGATCACGAAGGGCGGCAC
>JAMPXK010000055.1 GCA_023701245.1 Elusimicrobiales bacterium
GCGGGGCGGAACCGGCCGCGCGGAACTCCTGGTAATTCTCGGGCTTGCGGCCCTTGGTATAGACGATCATCTTGTTGCCGTTCATGAACAGCTTGGAGATGTCCACGGCCGCCGACAGCAGGCCGCCGGGGTTGTAGCGCAGGTCTATCACCAGCGACTCCATGCCCTTGCCTTTCAGGTCGGCCATGGCCTTGTCGAAATTCTCGGTGACGTGGCCGGTGAACTCCACGATCTTGATGTAGCCGGTCTTGTCGCCGACCATGCGCCACTTCACGTTCTCGGACTTTATAAGTTCGCGAGTGATAGTGATGTCCCGGGTGATCCACTCGGCGCCCTTTTCCTCGGGTTCGCGGGCGGTGGTGATCTTCACCTGGGTGCCCGGCTTGCCGCGCAGCTTCTTTATGGCCTCGTCTATGATGAGGTCCTTGGTAGTCTCGCCCTCTATCTTGATGATCTTGTCGCCGGGCATCATGCCGGCCTTCCAGGCGGGCGTGTTGGGCAGCGGGGTCACCACGGTAAGCCAGCCGTCCTTGGTGTCCACCCGGATGCCGATGCCGCCGAACTCGCCTTCGGTGTCGCTCTTGACGCGGTTGTAGACGTCCGGCTCCATGAACTGCGAAAAGTCGTCGAGCTCCTCCACCATGCCGCGGGCGGCGCCGTAAACCAGCTTCTGCGGGTCTATCTGCTCCACGTAGCTGTCTTTTATGAGCTCCAGTACGTCCACGATGACCTTGAGATGCTGGTAGGTCTGGTCCAGCGCGTAGTTGACGTAAGGGAAGACCGCCCCTATGAACAGGGCGGACAGGGTTACCAGCGCTAATTTGCGTACATTCTTCATTTTTAAGGCTCCTGGGACGGCAAAAAACGGCGAACTGGCGGCTTGCCACCCGGCCGCCGCCCGTATAAATAAAAATTATATCTAATTTTTAAGCCACTTTAGGGGATCCAGGGCCCGGTCGCCCTTGCGGATCTCGAAATAGACGGCGCCGCCCTGGGACTTGCGGCCGGAGCTGACGGCCTGGGTGTCTTCCCCGGCCAGGCCCAGCAGGCTGTCCTGCAGCACCGCCTGCCCTTTTACCGCGTCGATGCGGCTGAGCAGGCCATAGATGGTAAAAAAACCTTTCTCGTGGTCCACTATGACCACGTTGCCGTAGGTGCGGAAGGGGCCGGCGTAGATAACCTTGCCGCCCAGGGCCGCGGTCACCGGCGCTCCCGCCAGGGTGGCTATGCGGATGCCTTCGCGGACTATCCAGGTTTTAAGGCCGGGCACGTCCTCGCGGCCGAATTTACTGATGACCTTGCCCTGGGCCGGCCAGGCCATGGACGCCCGCGGGATGGGCAGTTCGGCCGCCCCCTCGGTGCTGCGGTAGGGCGCCTGCTTCTGCAGTTTCTTGACCAGGCGGGTCAGGCCCAGGGCGGCGTTCTGCAGGTTCTCCAGTTCGCGCCCCAGCCTGGCCTGCAGCTCCCGGGTCCTTTCCAGCTCGCTCTGCTTGCTCTTCACCACGCTCTTTCGGGCGGAGCTCTGCTTGGCCAGCAGCTCCTGGCGGGTGCGCAGTTCCAGGCCCTTAGCCTTCAGAACGGCCAGGTCCTTGTTGACGCGGGCGCTTTCGCCTTTTATGCGCGTCAGCAGGGCGCGTTTATTGAACATGGCCGAGCGCATGAGCAGGTCCTTGGAGATGTCGCGCAGGCCGTAATAGGGATAGTAAAAATCGCGCTGCACGGAGAACATGACCAGTTCCCCGGTGATGTCGCCGGCCAGGTCCTTGCGGGCCTTTTCCAGGGAATCGTATTTCTGGCGGGCTTCGCCGGAGCGGGAGCGGGAGTTCTGCAGTTGGCCTTCCAGCTCCTGGCGGCGGGCGGCGGTCTGCTTTTCTTCCTTCTTCAGGCCGGCCAGTTCCGAAACGATACGTTCCTCTTCGGCACGGTACTGGTCCAGCTCTTTTTTCTTGTCCTCGAGCTGCCTGTTTATCTCTTCCAGGTTCTTCTTCTTGGACTCGACGGCGGTCTGGGCCGCGGCCGAAGCCGGGCACAGCAGCAGGAGCAGCAGGAGCGTTTTCAGGAGCGGGCGTTTTTCCATTGGCAGAGCGTCCAGCCGAACAGCGCGCCGACGGCTATCACGGCCGCCTGCCAGAGCGGGCTGGGCCAGACCCAGACCGGGCTGAGGTACTTTACGGGGAAGACCACTATATAGGCGGCCAGGGCGGAAAGCGCGGCGCCGCCGCCGCCCGCCAGGAACCAGAACTTGTCGCCGCCCAGCGCGGCGGCGAGCCCGGCGGGGGTATGGCCGTGCGTGAGCACCATGGCGGTCATCAGCATGAAAGCGAGGAAGGCCAGCGCCAGCGCCAGGGTGATGAGGTGGCCGTAGAAGAGGGAATGCATGACGGCGTAGGCCTCGAGGGGCTTATACTTGATGTCGCCGACGCCGCTCACGCGCCAGGCGGCGTCGGTCCAGGCGTTGATGTCGCCCAGGGCGTCCTCGGCTATGGCGACCTCCCAGGTGTCGGGCATGGGGTTGGTGCCGGGCGGCAGGACGGAGGCCACCAGGTCGGGCTCTTCGGCCTTCAGGCGGGCCAGCCGGTCCTGGCGGCTGACAAAAACGGCCTGCTGGGTGCCTTTTATGGCGGCCAGGGCGGCCCCTACGGCGTCGGCGGTCTCGCGGGACTTGTCGTCGCGGACCACTATTATGCGGAAGTCTTCCTTGAGCAGCATGGAGATCTCGCGCATCTGCGCGTGCATGAAGATCAGCATCTCGGCCAGCAGCCCGGCGGAAAAAGCCAGCAGGAACGCCACCCTGTAGCCCTTGCGCGGCCTGGGCGCGTGATTGTCGCGGTGGTGCCTGTGTTCGTTCATAAACCTCAATTATAACTTTTTAAGCGGGCGGAAATAAAAAAGGCCGCCGGGGCGGCCTTTTCGGACTGGAGGAGGAAGCTAGAGCGAGGCGTCGTTGAATTCCACGGAGGCGACGAAGGGAGAACGCGACAGGTCGCCTATCATGTCCACGGGCATGGTCCCGGTCACGTCGAAAACGCTGAACTTGGAGTCGCCGCTCTGTTGCTGCGGCAGGCGGAACCAGGTTTCGGCCGTGAACCCGCCCGCGTCGGTGATGCGCTTTATGAACTCCGGCACGAACTCGTTGGGCCGGTTCTGGTAGGGCACCTTCAGCGTGAAGCGCACCTTGGTCCGCAGCGGCACTCCGGCGCCGCGCTTTTCCACGGAGGCCTTGTGCACGCCCCTCATGCGGGAGATCTTCACCAGGTTCTCGGCCGGGGCCCAGCCCAGCACCACCGTGCGCTTGTAGTTGCGGGAGTAAAAGGTCTTTTCGCCGGCGAACCGGAAACCGCACTCGGCCTCCAGCCGGGGCAGCAGGGCGGAGTAATCCCTGGCCGAAGGGGTGACGCTCATAAAAACGTATTCGCGGGCGTACTTGCGCGTACCGTCGCCAAGGGGCCAGACAAAAGACCCCACAGGGCCGCTCTCGCCGGCGAAAGTCACCTTGTAATGTCCGCTGGGCAGCACCGGGAAGTCCTTCCTGGCGGCGGGCGGAACGGAAGGGGCCGCCGGGGCCGGGTTCTTGAGGGTAGGCACGGCGGAAATGGGGGCGTCGCGGAAATCCCTGAAATCCGTGCGGACCTTCATGGTGTTGGCGGAGGTCAGGTAGCCGTCCTTGGTCTCTATGAAATCCTGGAAGGCCGGGTCGGAAAAGGGCCCGCCGCCTACCAGGCGCGGGTCCACCGGCAGGCTTTCCTGCGCAAAAACCGGGGCGGCCAGGCAGGCCGTAAGGAGGAGGGTTAAGATCAGGTTTTTTTTCATTAGCTCCGCTTTCGCTAAAAATAAAAAAAAGAGAAACAGAAATAACTTTCTGTTTCCCCTGGTTACAGCGGGTTAAGGCCCGCCGGTGGATTCTCCCCCGCCTGTTCGGAGGATTACAAGGGCTGCTAGGACTTTATTATTCTACATACCTTTGACAAAAAGCAACAGGGACAACAGGCCCAGGGCCTGGGAATAAAAGGGCCCATCCCTCTCTAGGCCCTTTGGCCCGCCCCGCAGGCCTTGCTTTGGCCCGGACCGGTCTGGTATAATTTATCTACCGGTAGGTAAGTTTTATATGAAACCAAAACAAGAACCAAAGATAAAAAAGGGCGACGCCACCCGCCAGCGCATCCTGGAGACGGCCACCGAACTGATGGCGGAAAAAGGGCCGGACGCGGTCTCCATGCGGGAGATCTCCTCCAAACTCGGCATCACTAAACCCGTGCTCTACTACCACTTTAAGGACAAAGACGAACTGATAAAGGCCGCCTTCGTGGAAGGCACCAAGCATATCAAAGAACTGACCTTCGAGATCGCCGACGAAAAACTGACCCTGGAGCAGAAGATAGAGAAGATCTTCTCCAACCACATGCAGTTCATGCAGCGTTACCCGGAAATGCCCAAATGCGCGCTGAAGATCATGGCCTCGCCGGAAAGCGGCGCGCTGGCCGCCATGGCCCGGGACCTCAAACTGCGCAACCGCAGCGCGATGCGCGCCATCCTGGAAAAAGAGCGCTTCCCGCGCCGCGCCGCCGAGAACATCATCCACATGATCAGCGCGGTGCTGACGTATTTCATGGTGGAGGCCCGGGAGAACGGCGTGGCCAGCCTCGACAAGGACCTGCCCGGCCGCCTGGCCAGGCTCATCGTCACCGGCGCCCGCCATATGAAGGCCGCGCTGGCCATACTGCTGCTTTCCCCCCTGCTCGCCGCGGCCGCGCCCCAGGCGCTCACCCTGGACGGGGCCGTGGCCGCCGCCCTCAAGAACAACGCCACGGTGGTGAATGCGGAAGAGACCCGGCGCATCTATAAGGAAAGGGTGCGCGAATACTGGGGCTCGGTCTTCCCCCAGGTCTCCGCCTCGCTGCTCTGGAGCCGCTACCTGGACAAGCCCAACGCTGACATCCTGGGCGTCAAGGACGCCAATACCTACACCGGCTCGCTGGACGTTTCCCAGGTGCTCTGGGCCGGCGGCAAGGTGGCCACCGGCATCAAGATGGCCACCATCTACTCCGACGCCAGCGGCGAGCAGCTAAAGACCGCACAGAAGGCGGTGGCCCGCTCGGTGAAACAGGTCTACTACTCCGTGCTGCTGGCCAAGGCCATGTCGGGCGTGCAGGAAGAATCCCTTTCCCTGGCGCGGCAGCACCTGGCCACCATAGAGGCCCAGTACAAACAGGGCATAGCCAGCGACCTGGCCATGCTGCGCCAGAAAGTGGAGGTCTCCAACACGGAGCCCGCCCTGACGCAGGCGCAGAACCTCTACGAGATAGGCCTGGTGGAACTCAAGAACCTACTGGGCCTGGACCCGGAGGCGGAGATAGACCTGACCGATGGTTTCAACTGCGGTCGCCGCGTGCCCGGGGAGATAACCCCTCTCTACGCCACGGCCCTGGCCGCCCGCCCGGATTACCGCGGCATGAAATACCAGCGCGACCTGTACCATGAAATGGTCAGCATAGAGCGCGCGGGCCATTTCCCCTACCTCAGCGCCTTCGCCTCCCGCCAGTATTACGGTTCCAAAGAATCCGGTTTCCCGCAGAGCCCGGACAGGACCTGGAGCACTACCGCCGGCTTGCGGCTGGCGCTGCCGCTGTTCGCCGGAGGCTCCGTGGGTTCGCGCACCCGCCAGGCCAAACTGCAGGAAGGCATAGCGGACACCAACCTGCGCGAACTTGAGCGCAGGATAAAGATAGAGGTCAAGAAGGCCTGGCTCTCCATGAAAGAAGCCTCCGAGCGCCTGGAATCGCAGGGCACTGCGGTGGAGACGGCCCGCAAGGCCCTGGCGGCCACCGAGGTGCGGTTCCGCAACGGCCTCGCCGGGCAACTGGACCTCAACGACGCCACACTGGCGCTCAACCGGGCGCAGACCCTTTACAACCAGGCCCAGCACGACGCGTGCTCCGCGGACGCGCAGCTGAAATGGGCCCTGGGAGAATAAGAGAACTTTAAGGAAACTATATGAACAAAAACAAACTCAACCTGATCTTCCTGACCCTCGCCGCGGCGTCCCTGGCCGCCGGCTGCGGCAACAAGGACGCCGAAGCCCTCAACAGCCTCGAGAAGGACCGCTTCCTGGTAAAGACCGAAAAGGCCGTGGTCCGCAACCTGCAGGAGTATATCCTGCTGACCGGCTCGGTGAAGGCGCTGGACGAAGCCACGCTTTACCCGCGCATCTCCGGCAAGCTGCTGCGCAACCTGCTAAAGGAAGGCGACCCGGTGAAGAAAGACGAGGCCGTGGCGCTGGTGGAGCGCGACGAGCCCGGCGTGGTCTACGAGCCGGCCCCGGTGCCGTCCACGCTCAGCGGCGTGGTAGGCCGCGTCTACCAGGATTCGGGCGCTAATGTGACCCCGCAGACCCCCATCGCCCTGGTGGTGAACCAGAGCCAGGTGCGCGTGGCCGTGGACGTCCCCGAAAAGTACGTGGGCAAGGTGTTCAGGGACCAGGCGGCCGTCATAAAAGTGGACGCCTTCCCCGACCGCAATTTCAACGGCAAGGTCTACCGCGTGAGCCCCGTAGTAGATTCCCGTTCGCGCAATACCGTGGTGGAAGTGCTGGTGGACAACGCCGACGCCCGCCTGAAGTCGGGCATGTTCGCCGAGGTGCGCCTCATAGTGGCCTCACGCGGCGCGGCTCTCTCCGTGCCCGCCGGCGCGGTGGTAACGCAGGACGGCGCCGAGTTCGTGTTCACTCCGGCCGAAGGCGGCCTGGCCAGGCGCGTGCCAGTTAAGACCGGCATCCGTACCAGCGAATTCGTGCAGATCAACGGGGTGCAGGAAGGGGCCGACGTGGTCACCTTCGGCCTCTACGGCCTCAAGGACGGCAGCAAGATCAAGGTGGCCAACTAAGCCAACGGGGCCACTCCTATGAAAATAACGGATATCTCCATCCAGAAGCCCATCTTCACCACCATGATGATCCTCACCATCGTGGTGCTGGGCGCCTTCGCCTACCTGCGCCTGGGCATAGACCTGATGCCCAACGTGGAATTCCCATACGTGATGACCCAGACCACCCTGCGCGGCGCCGGTCCCGAGGAAATGGAATCCTCGGTGACCAAGCCCATAGAGGAAGCGGTCAACACCATCTCCGGCATAGAGGACATCAACTCCACCAGCTACGAGGGCCTGTCGCTGGTCATGATCAAGTTCGCCCTGGAAAAGAACGGAGACGTGGCCGCGCAGGAAGTGCGCGACAAGGTGAACTCCGTGCTGGCCCAGCTGCCGCTGGGTACCAACCCGCCGGTCATAGGCAAGCTGGACCTGGGCGCCCAGGCCGTGCTTAACGTGGTGGTGTACGGCAACCGCGACCTCATAGACCTCACCCATATCGCCAAGAAGAACATCAAGGAGAACGTGGAGACCGTCAGCGGCGTGGGCGCCATCGACATCGTGGGCGGCCGCGAGCGCGAGATCCATCTGATAGTCAACCCGCTAAAACTGTCCGCCCTGAACCTGAGCATCCGCCAGGTGAAGGACGCCATCACCCAGCAGAACATAGAGATCCCCGGCGGCAAGGTGGAGCAGAAGGAGCGCGAGTTCGTGCTGCGCACGCTCGGCCGCATCCAGGACGTGAAGGATTTCAACGACATCGTGGTGGCCACCATCAACGGCGCGCAGGTGCGCGTCTCCGACATCGGCCGCGTGGAGGATACCGGCCAGCGCATGACCACGGCCTCCTACTACAACGGCCGGCCCTCTGTCACGCTGGTCATCAAGAAGCAGTCCGGCACCAATACCGTGGCCGTCATCAAGAACATCAAGGAGCGCATAGAGGAGCTGAAGAGTTCCATCCCGGCCGGAGTCGAGACCACCATCATCGGCGACCAGAGCGTCTTCATCAAGAGCTCGGTCAACACCGTCACCGAGCACCTGGTGCTGGGCGCGGTCTTCGCCGCGCTCATGGTGCTGCTGTTCCTGGGCGACTTCCGCTCCACCATCATCTCGTCGCTGGCCATCCCCACCTCGCTCATCGGCACGCTGGTCTTCATGCAGGCGGCCGGCTTCACCCTCAACGTCATGACGCTGCTGGGCCTGACCATCGCGGTGGGCATAGTGGTGGACGACGCCATAGTCATGCTCGAGAATATCTACCGGCATATGGAAGAGCATAAGATGAGCCCGCTCAAGGCCGCCATAGACGGCTCGCGCGAGATAGGCTTCGCGGTCATGGCCATGAGCGCGGCGCTGCTCGTCATCTTCGTGCCGCTGGCGTACATGGGCGGCATCATAGGGCGCTTTCTCAAGAGCTACGGTCTCACCATCGCCTTCGCCGTGGCCCTGAGCGTCTTCGTGGCCCTGACCCTGACCCCGATGCTCTGTTCGTTGTTCCTCAAGGTCAGGCCCGGCGCCAAGAGCCGCCTGGAGACGGTCACCGACCGCATCAACGAGTGGCTGGCGGTGCGCTATATCACCATGCTCGAGTGGGCCCTGGCCCGCCGCAAGCGCATGGTGGTCTACGGCGGGCTCATCATGTTCTCCATGGTGCCGCTGTTCATGTTCCTCGGCAAGGATTTCATGCCGGCCGACGATACCAGCCTCTACCAGATCAACATCACCGCTCCCGAAGGCACCAGCCTCGGGATGATGAAGCAGATCTTCGCCCAGGTGGAGACCGAGACCCGTCAGCTGCCGCACGTAAAAAGCATTCTCTCCTCCATCGGCACCGGCACCGGCGCCCACTTCGGAGGCGCGTCCAGCAACGAGGGCTATGTGCTGGTGGAACTCGACGACCTGGAAGACCGCGACCTGCCCATGAATAAACTGATGCTGGCCTCCCGCGAGATGATGAGCAAGTACAAGGGCTTGCGCGTGGCCGTGATGCCGGCGGGCGGTTTCGGCGGCGGCGACGCGGAGCTAATGTACAACATCTCCGGCCCCGACCTGACCAAGCTGGAGCAGTACTCCAACGCCGTGGCCGAGCGGCTGCGCAAGATAAAAGGCGCGGTGGACGTGGACACCAGCTTCTCCTACGCCAAGCCGGAGTACCGGGTTGAGATAGACCGCAGCCGCGCCCACGACCTGGGCGTGAAGGTGGAGGACATCGCCACCTCGCTGCGCACCCTGGTGGGCGGCGAAGAGGATATCACCAAGTTCAAGGACGGCGACGAGCTTTACCAGGTGCGCCTGCGCGCCGAAGAGGCCTTCCGCGACCGCAAGGAGGCCATAGAGGCCTTGATGGTGCCGGCGGGCCTGGGCCGCGTGACGCGCCTCGACAGCGTGGCGCGCGTGAGCGAAGGCGTGGGCCCCACCCAGATCGCCCGCTACAACCGCCAGCGCAACGTACAGGTGACGTCCAACGTGGACGGCATCCCGGTTAACAAGCTGATAGCGGAAGCCGAGAAGGCCTTCAAGGAGTTGAAAGCCCCGCCGGAATACAAGGCCGGCATCTACGGCCGCGCCAAGGAACTCTCCAAGATGTTGAAGGAGTTCGGCATAGCTTTCGCGCTGGCCTTCATCTTCATCTACATCGTGCTGGCCAGCCAGTTCGAGAGCTTCGTGTACCCGGTGTCCATCATGGTGGTGCTGCCGCTTACGATACCGTTCGCCATCATCTCGCTGTTCATCACCGGGCAGAACCTCACCCTGTTCTCCATCATGGGCATGTTCATGCTCTTCGGCATCGTGACCAAGAACTCCATCCTGCAGGTGGACTATACCAACACCCTGCGGGCCAAGGGCATGCCGCGCCACCAGGCCATGATAGAGGCCAACCGCACCCGGCTGCGCCCCATCCTCATGACCACGCTGACGCTGATAGCGGGCATGATCCCGACGGCGCTGGGCACCGGGGCGGGCTCGGGCACGCGGCGCACCATGGCCATGGTCATCATAGGCGGCCAGACGCTGTCGCTGCTCATAACGCTCTTGATGACGCCGGTGACCTACTCGCTCATGGACGACTTCGAAGGCTGGTTCAGGAAAAAATACATGGGCGGCGAGCGCCCTAAAGCCCAGGTCTGAGGTCAGCAGCGCGCCTGACCGCGTAAAAAAGCCCCGGGAGATCCCCGGGGCTTTTTTGCCGGCGCTGGAAGCGGCCGCTAGGGCTGCAGCAGCCAGCGGACGAATTCGTCCCACTGCGTGTCGGCCGACATCTTGAGTTCGTCGTAACCCCTTATCTCCGCGGCGCTCTGCGGGATATAGGCCGCTACCCCGTAAGAATAGGTGCCCTTGTTGGCACTGACGCCGTTGAACACCACGGGGCCCAGGCCGCGGCGCAGGAAGCGCTCCAGGTCTTCGGCGGCGGTCTTCACGCCGGCGTCGCGGCTGTGGCGGGCCAGCAGCTGGGCGAAACGGCGCAGGTCCTTGTTGTCCGGCAGGCTGTAGCGGGTGGCCTCGTTGCGGGCGCGCAGCACCGCGGCCTTGTCATTGGCGTTCACCGCGGCCAGGGCCAGCGCGTTCATCTTTACGGCCAGCTCGGGCACCCTGGCGGTCTCCAGCAGCGAATAGGTCATGCCCGAGCGCTGAAAGCCGTTGGGGTAGGCCTTGAGGTATTCCCTGGCCACCAGCACGCCCAGCTGGCGCGAGCCCATGCCGGGATTGGCGGCCAGCGGGGCCAGCCACTTGTCGTAGGGATAGCCGTCGCCGGGCTCTATCTCCTCGGAGCCGGCGATGTACTCCACGCGGGAATCCTTAAGCTCGTAGGCCACCTCGGCCATCTGCATCAGGCAGGCGTCGAAAGCCAGCAGGTCCACCCTGGCGCCGCCGGCCTCGATGTCGCGCAGCAGGCGCCCCAGCTGGGGAGTGCTGATATTGTGGCCGGTCACGAAATCGTCCGAAATGCCCTTGGCGGAGCTCTCCACCGGGTTGCCCTTCAGCCAGCCCGACCCGTGGTCCCAGAGGATGAGCATGTACTTGCGGGCCGGGAAACGGCGCTCGGCCCAGAGCACGAAGTCCTTGACCGCGGCCGGGTCGCCCATGTCGATGGCGAAGGCGCTGCCCAGCAGCCGGGAGCCGATCCTGGCCGGCTCGGTGTCCCTGCTCACCAGGTACCTGTACATATTGTTGTTGGACTGGTAGCCGACCTCCACCACGATGTTGAGACCCCGGTTGGAACCGACCATTTCCATCTCGTTGATGTCGCGCAGACTGAAAGGCTCCAGGTCGTTCTTGCCGTTGATAAAGACCATAACGGTCCATTCCTTCTCGGCTTCAGCCGCGGACGCGTCCGCCTGGAAGTCCACCGGGACCGCCTGTATGGCGGGGGCCGCCGAGGCGGGCTTGAGTTCTCGGGATTCCTGCAGGACGGAGAGTATGGCGGCCGGGCTAAAATCCTCGGCGCAAACCGGGGCGGCCTGGACCAGTAAGGAGAGCGAGATTATAAGCGCGGTTTTCATAAGACCTCCGGCACTTCCTCTGCTGGTATGTTGTATCACCGGGGTTGACCAAAGTCAAATAACCAAAGACCCAGCGCCGCCTGGGTCCAATGGGCCCGGCGGCGCAAAAAACGCCCGGTAAGAAGGTCTCTAGTCTATATGTCAGCGCTGGAGAAGGGCCCGCACCTCGCGAGGGGGCTCCGGCCCTGCAGCCCACTGGGCGATCAGGGGCGGAAGCAGGCCTACAGTTGCCGGCGCTGGACGGCGATATTAAAAAGTTTCAGGTACGCTTCGGCGGACTTGCCCCAGGCGAAATCCCCGCGCATGGCGTTGCGCACCATCATGTTCCAATTCTCGCGCCAGCCGTAAAGCGAAACTATATGCCCCAGCACCGAGTGCAGCTGGGCCGGGTCCGCGTTGTCTATTGCGAAACCGTTGGAGTCCTTGGGTTCGCCGTTATAGAACACCGTGTCTTTCAGGCCGCCCGTGCGCGTCACCACCGGCAGCGCCCCGTAGCGCATGGAGATCATCTGGCTCAGGCCGCAGGGTTCGAAGCGCGACGGCATGAGGAAAATATCGGAAGCCCCGTAGATCTTGTGCGCAAGCGCCTCGTCCATGCCAGTCTTGAAAGCCACGCGTTTGGGCTTCGCCGCCGCGAGGGCGCCGAAAGCGTCCGCCAGCCCCGGGTCCCCGGCGCCCAGCACCACGAACTGCATCTTGTCCACGAAGTCGGGCGCCGCCTTAAGCAGTACATCCAGCCCCTTCTGCTGGTCCAGGCGGCTCACCACCCCGGCCAGTATCAGGTCCTTGTTCTCTTCCAGCCCCAGTTCCTTCTGCAGCGCCTTTTTGGCAGCCGCCTTGCCCCGCTGGAAACTTTTCAGTTCGTAACCGCGTTCCAGGAAAGTATCGGTGGCCGGGTCCCAGATCTCCTCGTCTATGCCGTTGAGGATGCCGAACAGGTCGGAGGTGCGGTGCTTGAGCACCCCCTCCAGCCCGTGGCCGAACTCCGGGCGGTACTGGATCTCGCTGGCGTAAGTGGGGCTCACGGTGGTGATCAGGTCGGCGAACACCAGCGCCGACTTCATGTAATTCACCCCGCCGTAGAACTCCAGCCTCTCGGGCGTGAAATCCAGCCAGGAGAACCCGGCCTTCAGCAGCGTCTCCTTGCCGAACATGCCCTGGTAGGCGATATTGTGGATGGTGAAGACGGACGCCGTCTTGGCGAAGAAGGAGTCGATGCGGTAAAGCGTGCGCAGGTAAGCGGGCACCAGGCCCGTCTGCCAGTCGTGGCAGTGGATGACGTCGGGCTTGAAGCCTATGAACTTGGCGCCTTCCAGCACCGCGCGCGAGAAGAACAGAAAACGCTCGTCGTTGTCCTCGTAGTCGCCGGCGGCCGTGCGGTAGATGCCGGGCCGGTCGAAGAACTTGGGGTTCTCTATGAAGTACACCGCCACCTTGCCCCACTGCACGCGGCTCATGGTCGCCGTCTCCATGCGGCCGCCCACCGGGATGAGGAAACTGCCGCCGGTGGCCTTGGGCGAGAAGGCCCCGCCGCCCACGTTGCGGTAGCGCGGCAGGAACAGCACCACTTCGGAGCCCTCGCCCCGGGAGAAGACCTGGGCCAGGGCCCCGGTCACATCGGCCAGTCCGCCGGTCTTGCAGAAAGGGAAAGCTTCGCTTGCGGCGATGAGTATTTTCATAAGGCCTCCAGGCGGCGGCTCAGAGTTTGAAGCGCCTGCCAGAATTCAGTATCTCCGCGGCGTCCTCGGGGGACACCGTGTTTATGTAAAAGCCGGTGCCCCATTCGAAACCGGCCACGTGCGTCAGCTTGGGCATGATCTCGATATGCCAGTGATAGTGCTCGGCCGCCGGCTCCTGCACCGGCATGGTGTGCACGATAAGGTTGTAGGAAAGTTCCGGCAGCGAAGCGGCGAGCTTGCCCAGCGTGGTCTTGAGCGCCGCGGCCAGGGCCCCGGCCTGCGCGTCGGGCATCTCCTCGAAATGGCTGACATGGCGCTTAGGCAGTATCCAGGTCTCGAAGGAGAACCTGCTGGCGTAAGGCGTGACCGCCAGGAAATCCGCGTTCTCGGCCACTACGCGCCGCTTGAACTCCAGCTCTTCCCTGACGATGTCGCAGAACACGCAGGTGCCGCGCTCGCGGTGGTAGTCGGCGGCCCCTTCTATTTCCTGCATCACGCGCAGCGGGGCCATGGGCATGGCGATGATCTGCGAATGCGGGTGCAGCAGGCTCGCCCCGGCGTTGCGGCCGTGGTTCTTGAAGATCATCACGTACTTGATGCGGGGATCTTTCTTTATTTCGCCCACGCGCAGTTTGAAGGTACGCACCACGTCGGCCACGGACTCTTCGGGCATCTGTTCCAGCAGGGTACCGTGGTCCGGGGTCTCTATGACCACTTCGTGAAAGCCCATCCCGTCCATCCTGTTATAGATGCCGGAGCGGCGGTTCTCCACGGAGCCGCCGGCCTCCAGGGCCGGGTACTTGTTGCGCACCACGCGCAGGCGCCAGCCCTTACCCGGGCCGGGCAGGGAATAGATCTCGGGGGGCGTCAGGTCTTCGTGCCCGGCGCAGAACGGGCAGGCGTAGCCGGCCTCCTGGCCGGCGCGGAATTCGTTGGGACGCAGGCCCCTTTCGGAGGCGATGATCACCCAGCGGCCGAAGACGGGGTCTTTTCTTATTTCAGGCATTGGTTACGGGTCGAAAGACAGAACGGGCGCGCGGCGCCCTGGCGCTACTCGGGCTTCTCTTCGGTCGGCTCGGGCGCGTTCTCCGAAACGACGGCTTCCACCGGCCGCTCCTCGGCGGCCGGTTCTTCGGCAGGCGGCTCTTCGGCCGCGGGCTCTTCGGCAGGCGCCTCCTGCGCCGCGGCTTCCTCCGGCGGCAAAGGTTCGCCCTCCGCGGCCGGGTGGGCCGGGTCCCGGGGAGGCTCGCCTTCGGCTACCGGCTCCGGGATGGAATCCTGCTCTATCAGTTCCACGGCGGTGGACTGGGCCGCGGCGGCCACGTTCTCGATATTGAAACTCTCCAGCTTGGGCAGGTCGTCCAGGGAATTAAGACCGAACTGGCGCAGGAATTCGCTGGTGGTGCCGTACAGGATGGGGCGGCCGATGCTCTCGCGGCGGCCCACCACGGTTATCAGTTTGCGCTGGGTCAGGGTTTCCAGCGGGCCTATCACTTCCACGCCGCGGATGGCCTCCACTTCGGCCCTGGTGAGCGGCTGCTTGTAGGCGATGATGCAGAGGGTTTCCAGCGCGGCCTGGGTCAGGCGCACGGTCATCTTGTTCTGGTAAAGTTTGCGCACCCAGATGCCGTATTCGCTGCGGGTGGCCAGCTGCCAGCCGCCGGCCACCTGCATGACCTGCAGCGTGCGGCCTTCCTCGTCGTAGGTCTTGCGCAGTTCCTGCAGGGCGGTCTCGATGCGCTCCTTGTTCTTCACTTCGCAGAGCTGGGCCAGGCGGCTTACCGGCAGCGGGGCGTCGGTGATGAACAGCAGGGTCTCTATGATCTTTTTAAGTTCTCCGTCTTCCATGGTTACCTCTCGCTCAGTTCTGCGCGGCCGGCGGTTCCTGGGCCGGCTCTTCGGGGGCCGCGGTCTCGGGGACCAGGGCCGCTTCCGCGGGCGCGGGCGCCGCGGCGGTCTCTGCGGGTGCGGGCGCCGCCGGGGCCGCTTCCGGCGCGGGGGCCGGGGCGGGCGCGGGGTAGATGCGCACTTCGGTATACGCTTCGTCCTGCGATACCAGGATCTTGCGCTGCTTGATAAGTTCAAGCAGGGCCATAAAACAGGTTATCACGCCCAGGCGCTTGGTCTCGGAGGCGAACACCTCGTCGAGCAGCAGCCACTCGCGGCCTTCCAGCAGTTTCTCTATCTTGGCCACGCGCGATTCTATGGGGAACTGGTCCGCCTCCACCTCGCGCGACGGCGCCGTCCTTTCGAAAGCGCGCTTTACCGCGTCCATCAGCGCGTGGAAATCCAGGTCCAGGTATTTTTCCTCGCTGGTGAACACCGGAGAGCCGCGGTAGAAGGCGTCCTTGAAGCGGGAGAAGCGGGTGTTCATCTCCCGGGAGGCTTCCTTGTAGCGCTGGTATTCTTCCAGCATGCTCACCAGCGCGCCGCGCGGGTCGGGGCCGTTCTCGCCCTCCGGCATTTCGGGCGCGGGCAGCAGCATTTTGGCCTTTATCTGCATCAGCGTGGCGGCCATCACCAGGAATTCCCCCGCCACTTCCAGGTTCAGGCTCTTCATCACGTCGAGATACTGCAGGTATTCGGCGGTGATCTGCGAGATGGGGATATCGTAGATGTCCAGGTTGTTCTTCCTGATGAGGTGCATCAGGAGGTCCAGCGGACCTTCGAAGTTTTCCAGGTGTATGTCTATGGCGGTCATGTTAAATAAGTCCGGACGCCTTGGAGGCGGCGGCCATCTTGCGGTCGGCGACCGCCCGGGCTTTTTTGGCCCCTTCGGCCAGAACTTCCTCCGCGTTTATGGAAGCGGCCAGGGCCGCGCGGCGGGCGCGGAAAGCGCCTATCTCCTTTTCCATCAGTTCTATAAGCTGCTTTTTGCAGGCGCCGCAGCCGATCCTGCCTTCCCGGCATTCGGTCTCGCGGGTCTTCCAGTCGGGGTTGTAAAGTTTATGGAACGCGCAGACCACGCAACCCTCGGGATGGCCCTTGTCGTCCACCTTGAGCTTGAGCGGGTCGGTGTACATCTTCTTGATCTTGGCTTCCAGGCTCTTGGCGTCCTCGCCGAGCGTTATGGTGTTGCCGTAGGACTTGCTCATTTTACGGCCGTCTATGCCGGGCACCACCGGGGAGGAGGTGAACAGCGGTTCCGGCTCCATCAGCACCGGCGCGCCGAACATGTGATTGAAGCGGCGGGCGATATCGCGGGAAAGCTCCAGGTGCGGCAGCTGGTCCCGGCCTATGGGCACGTACTTCGCGTCGTAAAGCATGATGTCGGCGGCCTGCAGCACGGGGTAGCCCAGGAAGCCGAGCGTCGCCATGTCCGAATGCAGCGCCAGCTCTCCGGCGTCATGGCCATGCGCCTCGGCGAGCTGTTTGGTCACGCCCTCGGCCTGCTTCATCTTGTCTTCCTGGCCTTTGTATTTCTGCTTATGCAGTTCCTGGAGCTGGTCCTTGAAAGTGGGATTGCGCAGCAGCCAGCTGATAGGCGTCACCATGCCCAGCAGCAGCGCCAGTTCGGCGTGCGCTTTCACGTCGGACTGCCGGAAGAAGACGCATTTGGCGGGGTCCAGGCCCAGCGCCAGCCAGTCCAGCACCATTTCCCTGGTGCTGGCGGAGATATTCTCGCTCTTGTCGGCCCCGGTGGTCAGCGCGTGCCAGTCGGCCACGAA
>JAMPXK010000056.1 GCA_023701245.1 Elusimicrobiales bacterium
CAGGTGTCGGCTATCTGGAAATCCGCCAGCTCGGTCTCGGGGGCGCCGGGGTAGTCGCGGCTGAGGCGGCTCCAGGTCTCCACGGCCTGGCTGTAATAGCGCAGGCGGTACAGGGCCAGGCCCGCGCGGTACAGGGCCACGGGCGCGTAGGAGTCGCGCGGGGCTTCCGCGGCGAAGGCCTCGTACATCTGGTAGGCCTTTTCGAACTCCTTGCGGTTGAAATTGCTGTCGGCCAGGGCCATGGCGTCGGCGCCGGTGGGCTGGATGGCGTCGGCGAACTGCAGTTTGAGGGCCTTGAGCTTTTCCCGGGCGCGGGAGGCGCCGTCGGTGTCGCCCGCTATGGCCAGGCACCACACCAGGCCGTCCTGCGCGTACAGGGCGGAGACGTCGTTGGGGTAGATGCGGGCTATGGTGGTGTAGATGTTGCGGGCGTCGTCCACCAGGTTAAGGGCCATGTAGGCCTCGGCCACGTAGAGCAGGCTGAGGGCGCGCCACTTGGACCCCGCCGGCGGCAGGTGCTTGAAGATGAACTGGTAGGAGGTGAGGATGCTGTTGAAATTGCCGCGGTCGTATTCGGAGCGCAGGAGCATGAACATGGCCTGCTCGGCCACTTCGCTCGACGGGGCCATGTCCACCGCGTTCTGAAAGGAGCGCAGGGCCTCGTCGGTCTTGCGCAGTTCCAGCAGGGCGGTGCCCTTGAGATAGTAGGCGTTCTTGGCCAGCGTGTGCGACGGGTACAGGATCAGGAAGCTGTCCAGCGCGTGCACGCTCTGCAGGTAGTCGCCCAGCAGGTACTGGCACCAGGCCAGCTTGTAGGCGCTGGCCGGCGCCACCGTGGAGGCGCCGTAGCCGGTGGCCACCTTGGTATAGGCGAACAGGGCGTCGCGGGTCTGCTTGTTCTCCAGGTAGCTTTCGGCGATGAAGAACTGGGCGTACGGCGCGAAGAAGTCGCGCGGGTTCTTATCTATCAAACCCTGGAAATTGGAGCGGGCGCTGGGGTAGTCCTTCTTGTTGAAGAGGCTGGCGCCGATGCGGAACACGGCGGCGCTCTTGAGCTTGGAATTGGGATACTTTTTAAGGAAGCCCTGGTACTTGATGATGGCGCCGTCGAAATCGCCGGCGTGGAAGAAGGAATCAGCGGCCAGGAACTCGGCCTCTTCCCGGAAGTCCGCCTCGGGGAAGTCCTTGAGGAGTTTTTCGAACACGGAGGCGGCCATGTAGGTTTTGCCTTCGTAGAGGTAGGCCTTGCCCAGGAAGAAGCGCGCCTCGGGCGTGGCCAGCTGCAGGAACAGTTTCTGCGCCGACGGGTAATTCTTGCGGTTGAGCTCTATAACGGCCTTGGCGAACACGACGGACGGCTCGCGGGCGTAAGGCAGGAAGGTCTCTTCCAGGCGGTAGAGGTTGGCCTGCGCTTCCTGGTAGCGGCCCAGGGCGATGTTGGAGTACACGGCGCCCAGCAGGCTTTCCGGGACGATGTAGCTCTTGGGATACTTGTCCTCCACTTTCAGGAATTCTTTAAGGGCGCGCTCCCAGCCGCCCATGTTGTAGTAGGCCTCGCCGGCGCGGTACTGCGCGCTGGCTTCCAGGCCGCTTTTGGAATAGTCGCCCAGGGCGGCGGCGTAGGCCGCGGCGGCGCTGTTGAGTTCGGCGATGGCGGCGGGGTTCACGCCGGCCAGCAGCCGGTCGTCGGAGCTCATCTTGGAGAGTTTTTCCTGGCGCAGCAGCTCCAGGCCTTTGGCCATGTAGGCCTCGCCCTGCATAAAGCGGGCGTCGGGGGCGCGCTGGCTTTTGGGATACTGCTTCACGAATTTCTGGAAGGCCTCTATCACGGCGGCGCGGTCGGTGGCGCTTTCGTAGAGCCCGGCGAGGTTGCGGAAGGCGGCTTCGTCCTCGTTAAGCTGGGAGAGCTGCAGCTGGGCGGCCGCCGGCCAGGCCGCGAGCAGGAACACGAGCGAAAACAGGAAATTTTTCATGTAGCCTCAATAGTGTCCGGGAAGCCCGACCGGCTCCCTCGCGATTATTTTATCAAATTATATAGATATCAAAGCAAAGCCGCCCGCTTTGCGGGCGGGCGGCTTATTGGCGAGGCGGCCTGGCTCAGCCGGTGTAGGCGCTGGTGAGGGAGCGGGAGGCCGCTTCCTCTTTGGCCTTGGCGATGAACTCGTCGAGGTTCACGCCGAAGACGCTCTTATTGCCGCGCAGGCGCAGGGTAACGGTGCCGGCGTCTTTTTCCTTATTGCCTACCACCACCAGGTAAGGCAGCTTGTGCATGGCGGCGTCGCGCACCTTGGCGTTGATGGTGTCGTGGCGCAGGTCGGCCTTCACCCGGAAGCCGGCGGCCTTCAGTTTGGCCTCCACTTCTTTGGCGTAGCCCTCCTGCTCCTCGGTGATATTAAGCACCTTCATCTGCAGCGGCGCCAGCCACAGCGGGAAGTTGCCGGCGTAATGCTCTATCAGCACGCCGAAGAACCGCTCCAGCGAACCCATCAGGGCGCGGTGGATCATGTACGGGCGGTGTTTGGCGCCGTCGGAGCCGGTGTAGTCTATGCCGAAGCGCTCCGGCTCGTTGAAGTCGAACTGGATGGTGCTCATCTGCCATTCGCGGCCGATGGAGTCTTTCACCTTCAGGTCTATCTTGGGGCCGTAGAAGGCGCCGCCGCCCTCGTCGAGGGTTACAGGCACGCCTTCTTTTTCGGCGGCCGCGCGCAAGCTCTTCTGCGCCTCTTCCCAGCGGGCCGGCTCGCCCACGGCGCCCTCGGGGCGGGTGGCCAGGTAGGCTTTGATGTCCTTAAGGCCGAAGGCGCGCAGGATGTTCATGCTGAAGCGCAGCACCTCTATGGTCTCGGCTTC
This sequence comes from Elusimicrobiales bacterium, assembly GCA_023701245.1. Classification (GTDB taxonomy): domain Bacteria; phylum Elusimicrobiota; class Elusimicrobia; order Elusimicrobiales; family UBA9959; genus UBA9959. The sequence goes on from JAMPXK010000056.1 coordinate 2,851, forward strand.
CATCTGCTCGGGCGTGCAGATAATGTGGGCGTCGTCCTGGGTAAAGCCGCGCACGCGCATCAGGCCGTGCAGCACGCCGGCCTTTTCGAAGCGGTACACCGTGCCCAGTTCCGCCCAGCGCAGCGGCAGGTCGCGGTAACTGTGCGCGTTGGTCTTGTAAATTTCTATATGGAACGGGCAGTTCATGGGCTTGGCGTAGTATTCTATGCCGTCGATGTCCATGGGGGCGTACATGGACTCTTTATAGAAACCCAGGTGGCCGGAGGTCTCCCACAGTTGGGCGCGGCCGATATGCGGCGTGTTCACCAGGTCGTAGCCGCCCTTGAAATGCTCTTCCTTCCAGAAGGTCTCTATCTCGTGGCGGATGCGGGCGCCGTTGGGATGCCACAGCACCAGGCCGGGCCCTACGGTCTCGTTGATGCTGTAGAGGTCCAGCTGGCGGCCGAGCTTGCGGTGGTCGCGCTTGGCGGCCTCTTCCTGCTGTTTCAGATAGGCGTCCAGTTCCGCCGGCGTTTCGAAGGCCACGGCGTAGATGCGCTGCAGCATGGCGTTCTTCTCGCTGCCGCGCCAGTAGGCGCCGGCCACGTGCGTCAGTTTGAAAGCCTTGAGCTTGCCGGTATGCTCCACGTGCGGGCCTTTGCACAGGTCTTCGAAAGGGCCGCTCTTGTAAACGCTGATGACCGAGCCTTCGGGCAGGTCGTTGATGAGCTCCACCTTGTATTTCTCCCCTTTGGCGGAGAAGTGTTTGAGGGCTTCGGCGCGGGGCAGTTCCACCCTTTCGAACTTATGGGCCGCGCCTATGATATGCTTCATCTTCTTCTCTATCACGGGCAGGTCTTCCGGGGTGAAGTGGTGTTCCAGGTCGAAATCGTAGTAGAAGCCGTTCTCTATGGCGGGGCCTATGCCGAACTTCACGCCGGGCCACAGTTCCAGCACGGCCTGGGCCATAACGTGGGCCAGGGAGTGGCGCATCTTGTGCACTAATTCTTCTTTGTTGTCGTCGGCCATATTTTCCTTTAAACTAGAAGCCCGCCAGCCCCCTCAAACGGGTTCTAACGGGCTTAACTGGCTAAATCTTGGTGCCCAGTACAGGGATCGAACCTGTGACCTTTCCCATGTCAAGGGAACGCGCTACCGCTGCGCCAACTGGGCCTTTCTGCAAATATTATACCAAAAAAGGTACCTGCTACCTTTTTCCCTTAGTCGCCTTGTAGTTGGCGACGATGACGGAGCTGAGGCCGCCGCGCGGGGTGAAGTCGCCGGTGACGGTGCAGCTCCGGGGCTTTATGGCCTTTACCACGTCGTCGAGCACGCGGTTGGCGATATTCTCCATGAAGATGCCGCAGTTGCGGTACTGGAGGAAATAGTACTTGAGCGATTTCAGCTCCAGGCAGAGCCGGCCGGGCACGTACTCTATGGTGATGGTGCCGAAGTCCGGCAGGCCGGTCTTGGGGCAGACCGACGTGAATTCCGGGTGGACTATCTTTATGACGTAGTCGCGGCGGTACTGGTTCTCCCAGGCCTCTATCTCCGGCAGTTTTATGCGCTTTACGCTCTGCGCCTGGTTCTGCGAATAGCCGAAAGACGTGACATGCTCGTTCTTCATGGGGTTCTCCTTAAATTTTCGCGCGCTTGAGGCGCAGCGAATTCATGACCACGGAAACGGAACTGAGCGCCATGGCGGCGCCGGCGAAATACGGCGGGATGACCACGCCCCACAGCGGGTAGAAAGCCCCCGCGGCCAGCGGGATAAGGGCCGCGTTGTAGGCGAAGGCCCACACCAGGTTCTGGTTGATGACGCGGCGGATGGCGCGGGAGATCTTTACGGCCGTGATGACGGAGCGCAGGTCGTTGTTCATCAGGGTGATGTCGCTGGCCTGGGCGGCCACGTCGGTGCCGGAGCGCATGGCCATGCCGATGTCCGCCTCCGACAGGCCCGGCGCGTCGTTAAAGCCGTCGCCTACCATGGCGGTGCGCTTGCCCAGCGCCTTGTAGCGCATCACCAGGCGGCGCTTCTCCTCGGGGAACACTTCGGCGTGGAAGGTCTTTATGCCCAGGGCCGCGGCCACGGCGGCCACCACGGCCTGCCGGTCACCGGAGGCCAGGACCGGCTCTATGCCGGCGGCGGCCAGGTCTTTCACCAGGGTTTCGGTGCCTGGGCGCAGGGCGTCGGACAGGCGGGCGTAGCCCTTGAACCGCCCGGCGTGGGCCACCAGCAGCATGGAATCGGGGGAGGCGGTTATCTCCGCCCTGGCGGCTTCAGGCACGGACACGCCGGCTTCGTCGAACCATTTAAGGCTGCCGGCCAGCACTTCGCCCGAAGCGACGGCGGCCTTTACGCCCTTGCCGGGCAAAGCCTCGAAGGAGACGACCGGCAGGGGCTTGATACCCGCCTCGGCGGCCTTCGCCCGGACGGCCTCGGCGAAGGGGTGCTCCGAGCGGTCTTCGGCGGCGGCCAGCAGTTCCAAAAATTCTTTTTCGCCGCAGTCCCAGGCGCGCAGGGCCGACAGGCGCAGGCGGCCTTCGGTCACGGTGCCGGTCTTGTCGAAGATCACCACGTCTATGCCGGAGACGCGCTCCAGCACGTCGGCGTTGCGGATGAGGATGCCGGCGGAAGCCGCCTGGCCGAAGCCCACCGCCACGGCCATGGGCACGGCCAGCCCCATGGCGCAAGGGCAGGCCACCGCGAGCACGGCGGCGAAAATGTTCACCGCGCGGGGCAGGTCCGCGTAATGCAGCCACAGCCCGGCGGCGGCCAGGGCCGTCAGGAACACCGCCGGCACGAACCACGCGCTGATGCGGTCCACCAGGTGCTGCACCGCGCCCTTTTGCGCCTGGGACTCTTCCACGGCCTTCACGATCTTCATCAGCACCGTTTCTTCGCCCACGCCCTGCGCTTCGAATTCCAGCGCGCCGGTCTTGTTGACCGTGCCGGCGTAGACCAGGGCTCCCTTTGTCTTGTCGGCGGGCACCGGTTCCCCGGTCAGCAGGCTTTCGTCCACGGAGGAGGCGCCGGCCAGCACGCGCCCGTCCACGGGCACCTGCTCGCCGGGGCGCAGCGTGACGATGTCGCCGGGCAGGATGTCAGCCACGGGCACGGTCTCTTCTTTGCCGCCCTTCAGGCGGCGGGCGAACTTGGGCGCTATCTTGAAGAGTTTGGCCACGGCCTCTCCGGCGCGGCTGCGCGAGCGGGCCTCCAGCCAGCGGCCGAAGTTGATGAAGGTGATGAGCATGCCAACTTCGTGCCACTGGGCGTGGTAATGTCCCCCCTCGGGCGGCAGCAGGGTGACGTAGACCCCGTAAAAGAACGTGACCGAGGTGGACAGCGAGACCAGGGAATTCATGTCCGCCGTGCGGGCGCGCAGGGCGCGCAGGAAGCCGTCGTGGAAATGCCAGCCGCCGAACCACCAGGCCAGGCCCGCGGCCACCATCATGGTATAAGAGGAGATGTCGAAAACGTAATCCGTCAGCATGAACCCGGTGAGGGCCAGGGCCAGCAGGAACCGGTAGAAGAAGACGTGCTTTTCGCGGGAGAGTTCCTGCAGGGCGGTGTTCTCCGCCGAAGCGGCGGATTCCGAGAAGGCCAGGGCCTTGTAGCCCAGGGCCTCTATTTTGGCCGAGATGGCGGCGGCGCCGAGGGCCGCGGGGTCGTAGGAAAGGAAGGCCGTGCGCGAAGGCAGGTTGACGGAGACCTTGGCCATGCCGGGCAGGGCGGACAGCCCGGTCTCCAGCCGGGTCACGCAGGAAGCGCAGTGCACGCCTTCCAGGGGCACCACGGCTTTCTTGAGCGGTTTAAGGGGTTCGGGCATGCGTCAGCTCTTTACTTCCAGCAGCCAGCTTTTTTCCACGTCGGCGAGGTTGTTCCAGATCCCGGAGTAGACGGTCCCCAGGGCGCTGTCCACGGAGGCGCCGTCGCGCAGGCGTCCCAGGAAGAGCGAGAAATTGAAGGAGCCGCCCTGGCGGATCATAAAGCCCGCCACCGAGCCCACCTGGGCGTACCAGCGGTCCACGTTGCGCTGGGACTCGTTGGCGGGGGCCAGGTTGACCAGCTGCGAGAAGGGGATAGGGTTGGGCGCCACGGACGTGCGCACGCGGCTGGCGTAGTAGGCGCCGGAAGCCTGTTCGGAGCGGCTTTCCTCGTACACGGCCACGCCCTCGTTGAGCCAGCGCAGGGAAGCGGCCTGGGACAGGCCCATGAACTCGTTGAAGACCAGGTGCGTCATTTCGTGGGCCATGGAAGCTTTCAGCCCCTGCCCCTCGAACAGCAGCAGGGCGTTGCCGTAAGCCGCGCCGCCGCTCCAGTCCGGCTGGCCCGTCTTGGCGTGATACTCGGAGGCATCGCGGTAGATGACGACGTTATAGGGCCGCGCCGGCACGAAGGAATAAAGGCCCAGGTCCTGCATGATACGGGTATAATTCTCCTCGCACATGGCGGAGTAGAGCGCGGCCGACGAGGAGGAATAAGCCTGCACCGAAAAGTGGGCGCTTTCCAGGGTCTTGTAGCCGGGGTCCAACCCCTTGAAGGGGCTTTCCAGCGGCTGGCGTACTTCTTCCGCGGGGGCGCTGCCGGTAGGGACCTCGACGCAGGCGCAGCAGCACAGGAGCAGGGGCAGCAGGAGTTTTTTCATCAGTTCAATTCCGCCATCTCGCCCCACAGCCGGATGGATTTCACCTTTACGCCGTAAGGGCTGTCGGAGAAGTCGTACCTGAAGGTGAACAGGCTCAGCAGGAAATCCGGGACCAGCACCGGCCCTACGGAAAAAGAGGCCGGCCTGGCTTCCAGGGCGGTGCCGCCGGCGGCGCGCACCTTGAATTCCGCGGACAGCCTGCGGCCGCGCACCAGCGCGGACACCTCCAGGGTGTCGTCCATCTTCACCTCTATCTCGGAAAGGGCGGGGAAGCGCTCCGCCAGGAAGCGCTCCACGGCGTAGGCGCTGATCTTAGCCGAAGTTACGCGCACGCCGGAGATCCCGGCGGGCACAAAGGGGTTCAAGCCGGGGCCGGCCGCCGCCAGGCCGGAGATCTCGGCGGTCAGGCCGTAGATATCCCCGCCCAGGGCGGAGGCGTAAGGGGCGAAGAGTTTGGCCGAGCCGTAGACGCCGGTGGCCTCGTTGAAATCGGCGAGCGTGAGGGTGGCCTCTTCGATCTTAAGGGGGCCCAGGCGCAAATTGCGAACCTGGTGGCTGCCTTCCTCGAAGAAGCGCATCCGGTCGGGCAGCTTTACGTACACCTCCGCCCGGGAGGTGTCGGCCAGGTCCAGGTCCGCTTTCTTTTCGAAAAGCACGGGGAACCAGGACTCTTTTTTAAGTTTGAGGAAATCCAGCGACGAAGCGGAAGGCTGCTCGCCGAAACGCGGGCCCTTGTAGACCAGGACGAAAGCGCAGGCGGGGCAGGCCGGGTCCCCGGCGAAACGCACGGCGGAGTTCTCCTTGGCCGCGTAGAAGCGGAGGCTGCCGGAATTGAAGAAGGCGTCGCCGCCGTAAACGCCGACGAGGCCGCCCGCGGCGGGGGTATTGGCCTTTACCAGGTCCAGCAGCTGGGCCGCGCGGTATTCGCCCGCCGGGGGCAGCGGCAGGCCGGCCAGCTGGTATTTGCCGGCAAAGACGGGGCGCAACAGGCCGCTCTGCCCGACGGCGCCCAGCGCCAGCACGAAGGCGAGCAGGTACTTGCGCGCCTTATGCGGCGTCATCACGGGCAGGGCGATGGCGAAGGGCAGCAGGGCGGGATAGAAAGCCTGCGGGTGCGTGCCGCGCACCAGCCAGGTCAGCAGCAGGTAGGGCACCCAGAACCAGGCGGCCACTATCTTCTTCTCCTCGTAGGGCATGAAAACGGAGAAGTACAGCCAGGCCAGGGCGGCGGCGCCCAGCGCGAACAGCGGCAGCCCGCCGGCGGCGGCGCCCAGCTTGAAATAATGCCAGAAGCCGTGGTAGTCCCCCCACAGCGGCACGAACCCGGCCGCCGCGGCGGCGCCCAGGAACAGGTACCAGGGCAGGTTCAGCACCACGCCCGGGAAGATCCCTTTAAAAAGCTCGTCGCGCGAATAGGGGCTGGCGAAGCCGGCGCCGATGAACGGGATGAGCGGCAGGAAATACAGCCAGAAGAACTTATGCGAGTAGAAGCCCAGGCTGATGCAGAGGGCGAAAGCGAAGGTCCACTTGGGCTGCTGGAACTCTTCGGACCGAATATAGCAGGCGTACATGGCGGCCACCATGGCGATTAGCGCCAGCTCCGGCGAGGGGCGGCGGGCGGCTTCCTGCACGAAAGGCAGGGCCAGCGCGAAGGCGGCGCCCAGCCAGCCGGCGGCGTTGGGGCGGCTCTTGCGCACGGCGAGGAAGACGGACAGGGCGAGGACCAGCAGGAAAGCGGAGTTCACCGCGATCAGCGCCAGGTTGAGGTCCGCGGTAAGGTACTTGAGCACCGGCACGTAGGCCAAGTAGTACAGGGGCGGGTTAAGGGAAAGGCCTGAGAATTCCGGTTTGAAGAAAGCCCAGAACCCCTGGGTGTTGAGATAGGAGGCGTAGCGCAGCACGGCGGTGAAACTTTCGGCGTCGGCCTGGGTGAAGAAGTAGCCGCGGCGCAGCGCCCACTGGGCCAGCAGCAAGGCGTGGGCCAGCCAGATGGCGCCCAGCCAGAGCAGGCCGGCGGAAAATTTTTCGCGCTGCGGGGCCAGCAGCTCTTTTTCGAACAGGATGCTCTCTATGGTCATCCTGGTGGCAAGGAATTTCTTGCGCCAGGCTGGCATGTTCTGGTCTTCTGACATTTCGGTTCCTTTAGCGCGCTCGGCGCTGTTTTACGGCGGGGGCCGGGCGGCGCAGGGCGGCCAGGCGGGCCCGGTAAGCGGCCGCGTACTGCGGGGCCAGGACGCCGGCCTTGGTGTAATGTTCCTCGGCGGCGGCCAGGTCTTTGCGCGCGGCGTAAATATCCCCCAGCAGGCCCTCGGCCTGGTGGGAATCCGGCTTAAGCTGCGCCGCGCGCAGCGCGTTCTGCAGCGCGTCGTCCGGCTGCCCGGCCTTGTGCAAAGCGTGGGCCAGCCAGAAGGTGAACGACGGGTCCGCGGGATTAAGCTGGGCCGCCTTACGGAAGTCCCCGGCTGCGCCGGCGTGGTCGCTCATGGAATAGAGGGCTTTGCCGCGCTCGAACCAGGCCAGGGCGGCGGCCGGGTTCATGGCCAGCACGGCGTCCAGGTCCGCCAGGGCGGCCGTCAGGTTGCCCGCCTTGCGCGCGCAGAGGGCGCGGTGGTAATACCCCAGTTCGAACTTGGGATTGGCCTCCAGGGCCAGGGAGAGGTCCTGGGTGGCGGCGGCGCAGTCGCCCAGTTTGTAAAGGGACAGGCCGCGGTTGAGCTTGGCGTAGGCGTAGTCCGGCTTAAGCTCCAGGGCGGAGGTCAGCAATTTAACGGCCTCGGCGTAATTGCCGCCGTCCATCAGCATGGCCGCCAGGTTGTTGTAGGCGGGCAGGTAGGCCCGGTCCATCTCTATGGCCTTGCGGTAGTCCAGGCCGGCCTTCTGCCTGTCCCCCTGCCGCTCGAAGAGCATGCCGCGCGCGGTAAAGGCTTCGGGGAAATTCTTCTTGAGCAGCAGGGCCTTGTTGTAATCTTCCAGCGCGGCGGACTCTTTGCCGGCCGCCAGCAGGTGGTTGGCCCGTTTGAAATAGAATTCCGGCGACCGGTTGCAGCCGGCCAGGACGGCCAGCGCCGAACACAGCAAGAGAGTTGTTTTCATGTTTTCCCCGTTTCGGACCGCTCCCGCATTCCCCAGGCCAGCAGCAGGGCGCCGACGGTAATGGCGCTGTCCGCAGCGTTAAAGATGGCCGGGAAAAACGAGAAGTCCAGAAAATCCACCACAAAACCGTAGGCGATGCGGTCGTAGAGGTTGCCCACCGCGCCGCCCAGCACCAGCGCCAGGCCCGCCGCGGCCGCCCGGCCGTGGGCCTGGATACGGCGGCGCAGGTACAGCAGCACGCAGACCAGGCCCGCGCTGAAGATCAGGAAGAACAGGTTGTTGTCGCTGAAGAGCCCGAATGAGACCCCGGTGTTTTCCGCGTAGGTCAGGCGGAAAAAGGGCAGCACCTGCACCGATTTCATGTAAAACCGGTCCAGCGCCCAGCCCTTGGTAAGGCGGTCGAGCGCGAACACGGCCAGCACGATGGCGGGGCTTGCCAGCTTGTTCATCAGGCCCGGGCCGCCTCCAGGGCGCCAGCGCAGCGGCCGCACACCTCGGCGTGGCGGGGATCGGCGCCCAGGTCCTTGCGCCACTGCCAGCAGCGGGGGCACTTGGCCCCGGCGGCCTTGGAGACCTTTACTTCCAGCTCCGGGGCCGCGGCGTCCAGATGCACCGTGACCTCGGAGACTATCAGCACCTGCGTCCAGGACGCCTGGGCCGAATCCAGGAAAGTCTTAAGTTCGGGCTTGGAAGTGCGCAGCACCACGGCGGCCTCTAGGGAAGAGCCCACCACGCCGGCCTGGCGCTGCTCTTCTATGGCCTTGGTCACCACTTCGCGCACGCCCATGAGTTTTTCCCACCGCGCCAGCAGGGCCGGGTCGGCCCAGGCCGCGGGAAAGCGGGGATAATCGGAAAGGAACACGCTCTCTTCCAGCGAGGGGTCTATTTCCGCCCTGGCGGTCAGCCAGGCCTCTTCCGCCGTGAACGACAGCACCGGCGCGGTCATCTTCATGACGGCGGTCAGGATGTCGTGCAGGACGGTCTGGGCGGAGCGGCGCTCGGGCGCGTCGGGACTGAACGTGTAGAGGCGGTCCTTGAGCGAGTCCAGGTAGAACGCCGACAGGTCCAGGATGCAGAAATCCGCCACGGCCCGGATGGCCTGGCGGAACTGGAAGCTGGCGTAGTACTTTTCCACCGCGGCCGCCGTTACGGCCAGGCGCGCGCGCATGTAGCGGTCCGTTTCCAGCAGCTTGTCGTCGGGGAGGCGGTGGAGGGCCGGCTTGAAGTCGCTCAGGTTGCCCAGGAGGAAGCGCAGGGTGTTGCGGACCTTCCGGTAGGTGTCGATGGCGCCGCCCAGGATGGTCTCGGAGATGCGCACGTCCTCGGAATAGTCGCACAGGGCCACCCACAGGCGCAGGATCTCGGCGCCGTACTTGCCGATGATGTCCTGGGGGTCCATGGCGTTGCCGGCCGACTTGTGCATGGCGCGGCCGGTGCCGTCGAGCACCATGCCGTGGGTCAGCACGGTCTTGAACGGCGGCTCGCCGCGCAGGGCCACGGACGGGATAAGCGAGGTCTGGAACCAGCCGCGGTGCTGGTCGCTGCCCTCAAGGTAAACGTCGGCCGGGAAGAACTTGCCGGGGCCGAGCATGCCGCCTTCCAGCACGGCATACCAGCTCACGCCGGAGTCCAGCCACACGTCCATGATGTCCTTTTCCTTGGCGAAGACGGTGCCGCCGCAGGAACATTTTGTGCCGGGCTCCAGCAGTTTATCGACGGGCTCGGAGAACCAGAAATCGCTGCCTTCCTTGAAGACGCGCTCTTCCATCTTCTTGAGGAAAGCGGTGTCCTCCTGCACCTTGCCGCATTCTTTGCAGTAGACGGCTATGATCGGGGTGCCCCAGTAGCGCTGGCGCGACAGGCACCAGTCGGGGCGGGTCTTGAGCATGCCGGCCATGCGCTCGTGGCCGGCCGCGGGCAGCCAGCGCACGCCGTCGGCGGCTTTCTGCAGCTTGGCGCGCAGGCCGTCCAGGTCCACCTTGAGGAACCACTGTTCGGTAGCGCGGAAGATGACGGGCTGCTTGCAGCGCCAGCAGTGCGGGTAGCTATGCTCTATCTTCTTGTGGCCGAGCAGGATGCCGTCGGCCCGCAGGGTCTCCACCACTTTGTCGTTGGATTCGAAGACCTTCATGCCCTCGAAGATGCCGGCGTCGGCGTTGAACTTGCCGTCCTCTTTAACGGGACAGAAGATGTCCAGGCCGTGCTTCTTGCCGGCGTGGAAGTCTTCCTCGCCGTGGCCGGGAGCGATATGCACTATGCCGGTGCCGGTGCTCATGTCCACGAAATCGGTGGCGATGACCACGCGCGCAAAGCGGCGCGCCTCGGGCAGGTGCGCGGACAGGCAGTGGGTGTACTTGAGTCCCACCAGTTTGCCGCCGGGGATAAGGGCTCCCTTGACGGCCTCCAGGCCGGTGGCGGCCAGGAAGGCGTCCGCCAGCTTGTCGGCGACTATCAGGTACTGCCCGCCGGTCTCGAGCACGCGGTAATCCTCGGCCTCGGAAACGGCGGCGGCCATATTGGACGGCAGCGTCCAGGGGGTAGTGGTCCAGATAACGATGGAGGCGCGGTTCTTGGCCACGGCGGCCAGCTCTTCGGGCAGGGTCTCCAGCGGGAAGCGCACATAGATGGACGGCGAGGTCTTGTCCTTGTACTCCACCTCGGCGTCGGCCAGGGCGGTCTCGCACGAGACGCACCAGTAGATGGTCTTCTTGTCGCGGTGGATGTGGCCTTTTTCCAGCAGCTCGCGGAAGGCCTTTATCACGGTGCCCTCGTACTCCTTGGACATGGTGATATAGGGGTGCTCCCAGTCGCCCAGCACGCCGAGGCGCTTGAAGCCCTGACGCTGCAGGTCGAGAAAGCGGTTGGCGAAGTCGCGCGCGGAGCGGCGGAAGGCGGGGATGTCGTCGATGTGGCGCTTGCCCATCTTCATCTCTTTAAGCAGCGCCTGCTCGATGGGCAGACCGTGGCAGTCCCAGCCGGGCACGTAGGGCGTGTGGAAGCCCATGAGCGCGTGCGACTTAACCACCATGTCCTTGAGGATCTTGTTCAGGGCGGTGCCGATATGGATAGGGCCGTTGGCGTAGGGCGGGCCGTCGTGGAGAACGAAGGGCTTGGCGGCGCGGCGGCGCTCCAGGATCTTGCCGTACAGGTCCATCTTGGCCCAGGCCGCGAGAATGCCGGGCTCTTTCTTGGTAAGGTCGCCCCGCATGGAGAAAGAGGTGTTGGGCAGGAAAACAGTCTTGGAGTAATCCGTATTCTGGGTGGTCATTCTATGGTCCTTATATAAAAAACAATATTAATTATACAAAACTACCATCCTCCTTTTGCGGTCCCCTCCCATGTGCTACAATGGTGGCATGTTCTTCAATAACGCACACTGCCTGGTCACCGATACCGGTTCGCCGCTCGCGGACGACGCCGCCCGCCGGGCCTACCTGGCCGCGCTGGAAAAAGCCCGGGCGGACCTGGGCCTGAAAGTGCCGGCCTACGCCCTGCTGCCCGGCCGGGCGCTGCTTTACTTCGTAACGCCCGGCGCCGACCTGCGCGCCGTGATGCGGACCCTGAGCGCGGACCCGGCCCGCTGCAAGTACAAACTGCTGCAGCCGGAAAAATATTCCGCCGCGCTGGCCCGCTACATCCACCTGGAGCCGGTCAAGGAAGGGCTGGCGGCCAGGCCCGAGGAATACCCCTGGTCCAGCGCCGCCCAGTACCTGGGCGCGCCGGGCCTGGCGGACAAGGACGTGGCGCTGGCCTGGCTGGGCGACACCCCGCAGGCGCGGGCGGCCGCGTACCCGGCGTTCATGGCGGAGCCCGTACCCGGCAAACTCTGGCGGCCGTTCGCCAAGAACCGCGACGCCGTGCTGGGCGACCGGGACTTCACGGCCGCCCATTCCCCCCATCTTTAAGGACGGCGGGAAATAAAGCGATTTATTTTATATACTAAATACGCTTGGTCCGGCGCGGCCGGCCGCGCGTAATTTTAGACCTTCAGCACACAGGAGATAGCTAAATGTCCACCATACTTACAGTCTGCGCAGTGATCGTAACCCTGGCTTTCGTGGCGCTGGTCGCCCAGGCCATAGTGACGCTCAAACAGGTCTGCCACACGGCCAAGGCCGTGGAATACCTGGCGCTCAACGCCGACGGCAAGCTCACCGCCCTGGACCCCGTCATAGGCGCGGTCAAGACCGTGTCCGGCGCCGTGTCTTCCGGCTGGTTCCGCATGGCCCAGGCCGCCTACAACCTCTTCGCGGGCAACAAATGAAATTCCTGAACCTGTTCAGCCGCCTCTACGACGAGGAGATCCTCTGCAAGCTGGCGTTCCTCAAGAGCATCAGCCTCTTCGACGGGATAAAGAAGCGCCACCTGATCCACGTGCTGGAGAACCTGCAGGAACGCACCTACCTCAAGGGAGAGACCATCTTTACGCAGGGCGACATCGGCCGGGCGCTGTTCATAGTTTTCTCCGGCAAGATCGCCCTGGCGCGCGTGGACAAGACCACCCAGAAGAGCGAAGTGATAGCCGAGGTGAACCAGGGCGAGTTCTTCGGCGAGATGGCCCTGCTGGAGGAAATGCCCCGCACCGCCACCGCCTACGCGCTGGAGGACACCAAGATCTTCATGCTTTTCAAGATCAAGCTGGAGTCGCTGCTGTTCGCCCGCCCCGCCATAGGCGTTAACATAGCGGCGCAGCTGGCAAAGATCATGTCCGCCCGCCTGCGCGCCATGATAGAGAAGCCCGCCGAGAACAGGTAACCTATGGCCGCGGAGACGCAACAGAAAAAAAGCTACACGCAGTTCCTGCTGCCGGCCTTCATAGGCCTGGCGCTGGTGTACTTCGTAGTGCTGGCCAAAGGCGCCATCTTCCCCTTCATCCTGAGCGCGGCGCTGGCCTACATCATCAGCCCGGTCATCACCTACTTCGAAGTGCGCGGCATAAAGCGCACCTTCGCCGTGGCCGGCCTGTACCTCGGCGCCGGGGCCCTGGTGTTCATCGTGCTGTACCTGCTGTTCCACTTCCTCTCTTTCGACCTGGAATCCCTGCAGCAGTCCTGGCCGCAGTACGCCGAACGTCTGCAGACTTACGTCACCAACCTCAACACCAAGCTGGTCAAGAACTATCCTTTCCTGGCCAAGATCGGCCTGGAGCAGAAACTGACCCACCTGCTGGAAGCCGCGCCCCAGTTCATCCTGGGCCTGATCCCGGCGCTGTCGCTGCTGTTCATAGTGCCGTTCATCACGTTCTTCATGCTCATAGGCGGCACCAGCATCATAGACTACCTGCTGGACCACATCCCCTCCAGGCACGCCGAGCTGATCCTGCACATCGCCTCGCGCATAGACGGCTCGCTGGGCAACTACCTGCGCGGCATCCTGACGGAAGCGTTCATCATCTTCCTCATCGCCTTCACCGGCCTGCTCATGTTCGACCTGAACTACGCGTCGGTCATCGCCATCCTCATCGGCATCTCCAGCCTGGTCCCGTACCTGGGGGCCATAGTGGGGGCCGTGGTCTCGTCCATCGTGGCGTACCTGCAGTTCGAAAGCATCGTGCCTATCTTCAAGATCCTGCTGTTCTTCGTCGGCATCCGGTTCTTCGACGACTGGTTCCTGCAGCCCTACATCATGAAGAAGGCCGTGGCGCTGAACCCGGCCATCATCCTGCTGGCGCTGATGGCCGGCGCCGAGATAGCGGGCATCTGGGGCGTACTGTTCTCCATCCCGGTGACCTGCATCATTAAAGAGATCCTCAACATCGCCGTGGAACTGCAGGAAACGGAGTTCCGCTGGAAGCC
>JAMPXK010000057.1 GCA_023701245.1 Elusimicrobiales bacterium
ACCTTGCCCCCATAATTGTCAATACCACCCCCCCGAGTGCTAAAAATAGTTTTTTCGCCACATGACGACGGTCAAAACAGTTTTCAGGACACCTGTGATAAACTATACACAGGTTACGGAGGTTCAGAAAGAATGAAATTTTCAGCGGCAATAGTTTTATCCCTTTTCCTCGCGGTTCCCGCCGCGGCGGAGTGGCCCCCCTCAACGGACGCGCGCGCCCTGGAGGCCTTCGCGGCGCCAGTGCCGGAAGCCTCGGCGGCGTTCTCTCCGCGCGAAGGCAGGAATTACTCCGGAGCGGAAGAGCTCCTCATCAAGGAGTTCCGCATAGACTCCATAGGCATGGACATTTCCGAAGCCGAGGTGATGCGGCAGAGCCGGTTCTACGTCAACACCTTCTGCTTCGAGCACGCCCTGCGCCTGGCCCTTACCGACCTGCTGGAAAATTATTCCAGCCCTACCAGCCCGCTGGCCAGGGCCCTTGGCGAACTGGGAGCGCAGCAGACCCCCACCAAGACCGAACTGAAGAAAGCCCGGCAGAAAGTCCTGGCCGCTCTGGACACGCCGCAGGCTTTCATAGCCATAGTAGCCCCCAGGGCCCAGAACCAGCCGGCCGGCGGGGAGACGCTGGAAGAGAACTGGATATTTTTCGTGCGCCTGGAAGGAAAACCGTACTGGGTGATAGTGAACCGCGCGGGAGCCGGACCGTCCTACACTTACGGCCTCGATTAAGCCCGCCAGCGCGAAGAAAAGACCCCGGCCTGCCGGGGTCTTTTTTTTACGCGCTCAGATCTTGAGAGCCTTGCGGATGCCCCAGTCCCAGACGGCGTCCGGCAGCAGCCACTTGAGGAAAATTATCAGCGCGGCCTTGAAAGGCACCGCGTAGCGGGCCGGGGGGCGCCTTGCGTTAAGGGCCCGGAGAATGACCTGCGCCACCGCCTCCGGCCCCGGGGCGCCGCTCCTGTAGCCGGCCCGGAATCTCTCCGTCACCCTTTTCACCAGCGGCCCGTAGACCCCGCCGGAAGAATACTTCTCCAGGTTCACCAGGGCGGTATTATCCCACTCGGTGCGGATAGGCCCCGGCTCCACCAGCACCACCTGCACGCCGAACTGGGCCGTCTCCAGCCGCAGCGCGTCGGAGTAGGCCTCCAGGGCGTGCTTGCTGGCGTGGTACCAGCCGCCGGTAGGCATGGTCACCTTGCCCGCGATAGAGGAAATGTTGACGATGCGTCCCGCGCCCCGCGCGCGCATGCCCGGCAGCACCAGCTGGGTCAGCCTGGCCAGGCCGAACAGGTTCACCTCGAACTGCCGGCGCGCCTCCGCCAGGGGCACGTCCTCCACGGCGCCGTGCGCCCCGTAGCCGGCGTTATTGACCAGCGCGTCCAGCGGACCGGCTGAAAGTATTTCTTTCACGGCGCCGCACAGGGAAGCTTCGTCGCAGACGTCCAGGCGAAGCACCCTGGCCCCGAGGGCCTCCAGAGGGCGCATCTTCTCCGTACGCCGCGCCCCGGCGTAGACCGTCCACCCCTCCCGGAGCAGGAGTTCGGCCGCGGCGTAACCGATGCCGGCGGAAGCGCCGGTAATAAGGACAGTTTTACCCATAAACGATATTATAGGAAAAGCCGGGGCGCAACATGCGGCCGCGGATTATTTTTGATACCATTACCCCATGACCAACGGCGACATACGCCTGCCTCCCGGCTCTTTCGAGGAAAAGTTCGTAAGGAGCGGCGGGCACGGCGGACAGAACGTGAACAAGGTGGCTACGGCCGTACAGCTGAGGTTCTCCCCCGCCCTCTCCGGCCTGCCCTTCCCGGTACAGGACAGGCTGCGCGCCCTGGCGGGCTCGCGCCTGACCGGGGACGGGGACATCGTCATCATCGCCAGCGAATACCGCACGCAGGAACAGAACCGCCAGGCGGCCCGCGACAGGCTTAAAGAGCTGGTCGCGCGGGCGCTGCGCCCCCCCAAGCACAGGCACGCCACAAAACCCACCCGCGGGTCCAAGCGGCGCCGCCTGGAAAGCAAAAAGCGCCGGTCGGACGTAAAACGCGACCGGCGCCTCCTGGACTAAGTCCCGACTACTGCGTCACGAAGAGTTCCTTGGTGACGTTATAGCGCCCCGAAAGCCAGTTCACGATCTCCCTGGCCACCGCGGCGGTATCGTTCTCCCTGGCCTCCAGAAAAGCTTCGTAATCGGCTTTAAGCGACAGCTTCTCGTCGTCCGTAAGCGCGTCCAGGCCCCTGTCCATGAAAACCGGCAGGTCCCGCTCCAGCTGGGCGGCCATATCTTTGCAGGTCACCATGGCGGCGGCGCGGCGCCAGGCCTTTTCGGGGACGTAAGCCGCCCCCTGCTCGTAACTGGCCTTCAGCGTCAGCAGCACTATCTTGGAGAGCGCGGCCTGGTTCATGGGGTTCACGGCGTGGGCGGTCAGCCATTCGCCCAGCTGCGCCGGGCGCCCGGTTACGGGGCGCAGGTGCAGGAACTTGCACATGCGCGGCCCGTCGTTGACCGGGTAATTGTCCCAGAGGAAGGGTTTGCGCCCCAGCCTGGCGGCCGCGGCGCTCAAATGCTCCGCGGTGTAGGCTTTGGAGCAGACCAGTTCCCCGGTCCAGAACATGCTCACCTTCTTCTCCAGGCCGCCCAGTTTTTCGAAATAGCCCTGCGGCATCTTGCCGAAAAGTTTCTCCAGCACCGGGTCCTCGGAGTAATACGTAGGGCAGAAGACCAGCTGCTTGGCCGACGAACGGGCGGCTATCCAGTTGACGACCTCCAGCTGGCGCTCCGCCAGGTTGGGCAGGTCGCCTTTCATATCGTCCATGAGGACGCCCAGCTTATCCACGCCTATGCGGTTAAAAGCGTCCACCCGGTTCTGCAGCAGGCGCTTGGCCTCCAGGTCGAAAGAAGACAGGTAGATCTCGTACGGGCTGAACCCTACCCCGAACTCTATGCCCGCGGAATGGCACTGGCCGGCCAGCTTAGCCAGCTTTTCCTCGTGGACCTTGGGGAAGGGCTCGCGCCATTTCTTGCGCAGGTAGGGATCGCCCTTGGGCGCGTAAATGTAGAAAGAGAAGCCGTGCTTGCGCAGGAAATTGGCGTAATCCGCCCTTTCCCCCCAGCTCCAGGGCTCGCCGTAAAAACCCTCTATCACGCCAAGTTGATTTTTCATTTTACCTCGCCAGCAGCCCGTCCAGGCGTTTCTGCGCCTTCTTGGCGTGCATGTCCTCGGGATACTTTTCCTTGACCGTCTCGTAATACACCCGGGCCTTGTCGTAGTCCTTGGCCTTTTCCCAAACTTCGCCGGCGGTCAAGAGCGCGCGGGGCGCCTGCGGGTCGGCCGGGTGCTCGGCGGCCAGCCTGTCATAGGTCTTCACTTCCCCGGCGGGGTCCTTGAGGTCCTTGCGGTAGATCTCGGCGGCCAGCAGCAGGGCGTCCACGCCCCGCGCGTCCTTGTACTTGTCGGCCAGCCTGCCCAGCGCGGCTATGGCGTCGGCGGGTTTCTTCAGGTCTTCGCGCAGCACCCTGGCCGCGGCCTGGTAGGAGGTGAAGGCCTCGGGTTTCTCGGGATAGAGCAGGATTATGCGCTCGTAGGTCTCCACGGCCAGCTGGAACTTGTCGCGCTTTTCCGCCAGCTGCGGCAGGCGCAGGTAGGCGCTCCAGGCCTCGCT
Organism: Elusimicrobiales bacterium; assembly: GCA_023701245.1. GTDB lineage: Bacteria > Elusimicrobiota > Elusimicrobia > Elusimicrobiales > UBA9959 > UBA9959. Next base: position 3,667 of record JAMPXK010000057.1, read on the forward strand.
GATGCCGGGGTAGGAGTCCACGATGTCGAGGTAGACCGCGATGGCCCTGTCGTACTCCTTGAGGTTGTCCGCCAGGACGCCCGCCAGGGAAAGCTTGGCGCGGGGTTGCACGGCGCTGCCAGGGTAGACGGCTATGAGCCTGTCGTAGGCCACGCGGGCGGCCAGGTATTCCTTGTTCTTCAGGTGGAGGTCGGCCAGCGCCATGCGCAGCACGTCGCCGCCGGCGTGGTCCGGAAAGCGCCGGAAGAAGTCGCGGTATTCCTTCAGCAGCGGCGCGTAGAGGAATTCCCCGGCCTCGGCCGAGGCCCTTTCCAGCATGGAAGCCAGGCGGGCGGCGGTGTTGCCCGGGGCGGCGGGAACGGCCAGCGCCAGCAGGGCGGGCTTAAGTTTCTTATCGGCTTCCTTCTCCACGGTTTCCCTGAAAAGTTTCTGCGCGGCGGCTTCGTCCGCGCTGCCGGGATATTCGTAGAAGAGACGCAGCAGGTCCGTGAGGGCGGTCTTGTGGTCGTCCAGCCGGGAGCGGAGCCGGGCCTTGAGGAACTGCACGCTGGCCGCGCCTTCTTCCTGCGGGTTGCCAGCCACCCAGTCTTCGAGCCCTTCCAGCAGCATTTCCAGCACGTCCTCGTCCGTGTCGGCGGAGGCGCTCAGGAGGAAATCCCAGTCGCTGCCGGCGATGCTCTTGGCCGCGCCCTGGGCCTTGGCCACGGGCGAAACCGGCGCCGCGACCTGTATGGGCGCGGGATCCGGCTGGAAGCCGGGCATAACGGGAGCGGCTTGCTCCTGGGCGGCCGCCGGGCCGGCGCCCGCCGCCGCGAAGATGACCACGAACGCGAATTTAGCGAGTTCTTTCATGTATCTGTTCTCCTGTAGACCAAAACTTCCGTGTTCGGTAAATAGAAAGCCCCGGTCCTAGTGGCCGGGGGCGGTAAAAAAAACCGGTTCGCCGTGCTCCATTAATTCCTCAGCACCTCAACGCCGTTATACTCCAGCCAGTCCAGCGAGAGCGGGCTGATTATGGCGTTGGCCGGGACGGTTACGGAGCGGGCGCCCGGCTTATACAACCGCTTCAGCTCCCAGTCGCTGACGAAGACTTTTTTGGCCGGACAGGCACCCCGGCCGGGCGCGGGCGCCGCCCCCCCGGGACAATTCCGGGAGAGATGAGACATGACCAGGTCCTCTATGGCGCCTTTTGTGAGCATAAGCTGCGGCCGGGCGGCCGTCGCGGCGCGCCCGGGCAGGCTGCTGACGGCTTAAGCCTTTACCGAGATCTTGGCCAGGTACTTGTCCAGCTCGTCGGCGGGGCGGGGTATCACGTGGATCCCTACCAGTTCCCCGGCCTTCTGGGCGGCGGCCCCGCCGGCTTCCACGGCGGCGCGCACGGCGCCGACTTCGCCCACGCACAGCGTGGTCACGTAGCCGGAGCCTATCTTCTCGTAGCCCAGCAGGCGCACCTTGGCGGCCTTGCTCATGGCGTCGGAGGCTTCGATCATGCCGATGAAACCCTTGGTCTCTATCATTCCCAGCGCTTCTTTAGGTTCTGACATTGTATTCTCCTTGCTAAACTAAATCAGTACTGCCCTTTGGCGGCTTCGCCGCCGGAAACTATGGCTATGCTGGCGCTCGTGCCCAGGCGCGTGGCGCCGGCCTTGATCATGGCCGCGGCCACTTCGGCGTTCTTGATGCCGCCGGAGGCTTTCACGCCCATCTCTGGGCCCACGGTCTGCCGCATCAGGGCCACGTCCTCGGGGGTGGCGCCGCCGGAGCCGAAGCCGGTGGAGGTCTTCACGAAGTCGGCCTGCGCTATCTTGCTCATCTTGCAGGCGCGGACCTTCTCGTCGTTGGTCAGGTACGAGGTCTCGAGTATGACCTTCAGGCATTTGCCCCTTGTGGCCTCGCGCACGGCCTTGATATCGTCGAGCACCAGCTGGTCGTTGCCGCTTTTCAGCGCGCCGATGTTGATGACCATGTCTATCTCGTCGGCGCCGTTGGCCATGGCGTCGCGCGCCTCTATGGCCTTCACCGTCGGAGTGGTGGAGCCCAGCGGGAAGCCGATAACGGTGCAGACCATAACGTTGGAGCCGCGCAGCAGGCGGCTGGCCAGCGAAACGTAACCGGGGTTGACGCAGACCGAGGCGAAGCGGTACTTGCGGGCTTCCTCGCAGAGTTTGCCTATCTCTTCCTGCGTGGCATTGGCCTTGAGCAGGGTGTGGTCTATCATGCCGGCGATGGAGGAACTGGATTCGTTCGGATTGCAGAAGCTCACGCGGTCGGCGCTGGCCTTGATCTGCTGCGGGGTGTATTTATTGAGCGGGTTGCAGCTTTGGCAGGAAGAGGAACAGGTGTTTTCTTCCAGCCGGCAGTCCCCCTGGCCCGTGCAGGCTTTCTTTTCGGGAGCCGCGGCGGGCTTGTTCAGCAGCGGGTGCTGGAAAACTTTTCCGGCGGAGCCGATGCTCACGGAATCGCCCAGGCTCTGGCGGGGAGCGCTCTGGCCGCCGGCCTTCATTATTTTCGCCACTTCTGCGGCGATCTTCTTTATGTCTTCGTCGTTCATGATTTAACCTCGTTTATCTATGTGGACCTTATCCACTATGCCGGCCACCACGGTGCGCACCGGCGCTTTGGAGTTCTTTAAAATTTTACGGGCCGAGCCGCCCTCGTCCACTATCAGCACGGTGTCGCCTACGCCCGCGCCCTGGTTGTCTATGACCAGCTGAGCGTCGCCGGCGGGCTTGCCTTCGGCGTCCAGCGGCTTGGCCAGCAGCAGCGTGGCGTTCTTCAGCCCCGGATGCTTGCGGGTGGCCCAGACATTGCCTATTATTTTCGCTACGAACATAAATTTACCGTATATTCTTGCCGTCTATGATGCCCACTATAGCGGCGTCCACCGGCGGAGGGGTTGCCTTCACGGCGGTCTCCCCCTCCCAGCCTTCGAAGGCCACTATGGCCTCGCGCGACGCCACGAAGAAAACGGTCTCCCCGGCGCCCGCGCCCACGGTGTCGCCCGCCACCAGCGGGTCTCCCGCCGGCTTATCGGTCTCCCAGTCCAGCGGCTGGATCAAAAGCAGGGTCTTCGACTCCATGCCGCAGCATTGGCGCGAGCAGAAAACCCTTCCTATGACCTTGGCCTGTTTCATTAAAGTCCTAGCAGCAGCGCTGCTCTATGGCGGTGATCTTGTCCAGCCGCTTCTGGTACTTGCCGCCCTCGAAAGGCGTGTTGAGCCACACCTTCAGCATTTCCTGCAGGGCCAGCTCGCCGTGCGTCTTGCCGCCCAGGCACAGCACATTGCAGTCTTCATGCGCCGCCGCGAAGCGTGCGGAAATAGTGTCGTAGGCGCCCACGGCGCGTATGCCGGCCACCTTGTTGGCCGCCAGCGGCATGGCCCCGTTGAAGCCGTCCACCAGCACGGCCTTATCGAATTCCTTGCGGCGTACGGCTTCGCTCACCAGCAGGGCGATGTCCGGGAAGTCCACCGGCTCGGCGGAGTAGCAGCCGAAATCGGTCACGTCGTGGCCGAGGCCCTGGAGGAATTTCTTGAGTTTCTCTTTCGCTTCGAAACCGGCGTGGTCCGCGCCAATGACTAATCTCATGATAAAGCTCCTATATCGCCGCGCTGATATGCGCGTGCGCGTTGGGGATCACTATGCGGCTTACCACCGCGTCTTCGCCTATGGCCTTCACGCCGGCGGCCACCGCCGTGCGCACCGCGCCCGGCTCGCCTACCACGGTGAAGTAGCCTTTGCCGCCTATGCCTTTGCCGGTGTTGACTTCGGCCACGTGCACGAAAGCGGCCTTGGCGGCGGCGTCGGCCGCGAACAGGGCGGGCAGGGCTTCCTTGGTCTCCACTATGCCCACGGCCTCTATATTGGCGGGTTTCACTTTTTTATTGAGGGCGGCCAGCGCGCCGGCGTGAACGTTGCGGATAATGTGGCGCGCTATCACGGTATTGCCGCCGATCTCAGCGCCTTTGGAGAGCGAGGATTCCACCTCGCCGACGGGCCCGGAAATAACGATTATGTATTTTCCCTTGGAGATGGCCTGGTGCACCTCGGGCTTCACGCCCGCGGCCTTGCACATCCCGTCCAGGGCCTCGATGCCTTTGGCTATCGAGGAAAGTTCCATCAAACCCACGGCTATGTTAGCCTGCATAAGAGCTCCTTAAGCTATCCTGAGGTCGCCGACTACGCTGCACTGCAGCGGGCGCACGAAATGACTGGTCTTGGTGATGCCGTCGCCCGTGGGCGTACCGATGGACATTGAGGCATAACCCTCGCCTAGACCGAGGCCGTGCAGCGTGCAGCCGTTCTTGACGAAGATAGAGCAGGCCATGCGCCGGCCCATCTTGGTCATGTTCCTGACATTGGTGGAATAGAGCCCCGCGCTGTGGTGATTGCCGCCCTCGGCGCGGAAGGCCAATTCCACGGCGGCGTCTATGTCGCGCACGAAAGTGACGGGCAGCACCGGCATCAGCTGTTCGGTGAACACGAAAGGATGGTCGTTGGGCACTTCCGCCCAGAGCACGCGGATGTCGTCGGACAGGTTCAGGCCTATGGCCTTGGCTATCACCGACGGGTTCTTGCCGATAAAGTCGCGGTTGACCTTGGGCTCCGGGCCGGGCGACAGGATGGCGAGCTTCGACAGCTGGTCCATCTGCGCCCCGGTCAGCTCATGGGCGCGGTGGTCGCGGCGCATGGCCTCCAGGAAGCGGGCCCTCGCGGCCTCGGTCACTATAACTTCCTTCTCGGCGATGCACAGCACATTATTGTCGAAGCCGCAGCCGGTGATGATCTCGGCGGCGCAATCGGGGAACAAGGCGGTCTCGTCCACCACTATGGGCGGGTTGCCGGGGCCGGCGGCTATGGTCTTGCAGGCCTTGCCGGCGGTCATGGCCACTTTCACTATGGCCGGGCCGCCGGTAACGATGTTCATGTGGGTGCCGGGATGGCAGAGCAGCTGTTTGGTGGCTTCCTGGGTGGGCTTGGCTATGGTGGCGACCAGGTTGGCCGGCCCGCCGGCGGCCACTATGGCGGAGTTAAGTGTGCGCACGGCGTCGGCCACGCAGCCTTTAGCGGCCGGATGCGGCGAGAAGACGGCGGCGTTGCCGGCGGCGAGTATGCCTATGGCATTGCTGATGATGGTGGCCACCGGGTTGGTGGAAGGGGTTATGGCGGCGACCACGCCGAAAGGCGCGTATTCCACCAGGGCCATGCCCTTGTCGCCGGTATAGGCCACGGCGCGCAGGTCTTCCACGCCGGGGGTCTTGTCGGCGCAGACCAAATTCTTTAAAACTTTGTCGGCCACGCGGCCCATGCCGGTCTCGGCCACGGCCATTTCCGCCCAGCGGCGGGCGTTCTGGCGCGACACCTCGCGCATGGCGGCTATGATCTTTTCCCGGGCCTCAAGGCCCAGGTCCTGGAAGCCGGGCTGCGCGGCGCTGGCGGCGGCCACGGCCTCGTCCACGGTGTCGAACACCGGACCGCCCGACGGCGCGGCGGCGGGCGCGGACCCCAGGTTGCGCACCACTTCGGTCACTATCTTCTTCAGGTCTTCTTCGCTGAGGGCCATAAAGTTTTACCTACTGGACCATCTTGTCCGAAGATTTCTTGAACACCACTTTCCCGTCCTTCTCTATAGTGTCCACTATGGCGAAGACGGTGCAGTCCACCGGAGTGTTCTCGGTCTTGCTGGTCTGGCGGGCGCTGGAGCCCTGCACCAGCAGCACCAGCTCGCCGGTGCCGGCGCCCACGGCGTCTATGCCTACGAGCGTATTGCCCCGCGGCTTGTCGTCCAGGCCCACCGGCTGCACCATCAGCAGCTTGGTGCCCACAAGCTTGTCGTCCTTGCGGGTGCAGACCACATTCCCCACTACTCGTGCGAATAGCATGTTTCCTCCGTTAAGCGAATGGCGCCGGGGGCCTTAAGCCCCCCGGGCGCCGCGCGAATCTTATTACTTCTTCTTCGCTTCGCTAATCGGCAGCTTGCCTTCCAGGTCGCCGTGCGGCTGCGGGATCACGTGCACGCTCACCAGTTCGCCCACTTTCTGGGCGGCGGCGGCGCCTGAGTCGCAGGCGGCGCGGCAGGCGGCCACTTCGCCCCTGAAGAGGATGGTCACGAGGCCGGAACCTATCTTCTCGTAGCCCACTATCTTGACGTTGGCGGCCTTGACCGCGGCGTCGGCAGCTTCCACACAGGCCACCAGGCCCTTGGTCTCTATCATTCCGAGTGCTTCCATTGTATCCTCCTGTGAACTCTAAATCACCAAAATCAGACTATGAAAGCCGGGTCGCAGTTCTTGAGGCCGGCGGCGTTGGCTTCTTCCACGTCCAGGTGCAGCTCCAGCGAGTAGGCGTCGGAGACGCGGCACAGCACCCGTTCGTAAATGGTCTCGCGCTCGGTGCCGCGGCCGCAGAGCACGCGCACTTCCTGGCCGTCCTTCACCTTGAAAGCCGCGCCTTCCTTAACGTTGAAATGGATATGCCGCTTGGACAGGATGATCCCCTGCCTCAGCGTGACCGAACCTTTCGGCCCTACGAGCCTGATGCCCGGGGAGCTCTCCAGCTTGCCGGAATCGCGTATAGGCGGCTCCACGCCCAGACGCCGCGCGTCGCCCAGCGAAACTTCCACCTGGCTGTATTTGCGGTAGGGCCCTATCATCCGCACGTCCTTGAGCGCGCCCTTGGGGCCTTCCACGGTAACCCGCTCATTGCAGGCGTACTGGCCCGGCTGCTTCACGGGTTTAAGCTGCGTGTCTTCGGCGGCGGCGCCGAAGAGGGTCTTGAAGTCTTCTTTGGTCAGGTGGACGTGGCGGTTGGAAACGCCCACGGGGACAGGCATAGCCGAACGCTCCTGGCGGAGCTTCAGATCCTCGAGTATGTCCTTAAGAAGCTTCTCGTCCACTTAGTCCTTACCGGCTCAGCGCCGCCTGGAAATGTATCACGCGCAGGAACTTGTCGGCCTTGAGGCTTTCACCGCCCACCAGAGCGCCGTCTATGTCGGGCTGGGCCATCAGTTCGTCGATATTGTCGGCTTTAACTGAGCCGCCGTAGAGAATGCGCACGGCTTCGGAGTAATCTTTGCCGTAAATGCGCTCCATCTGCTTGCGCACGAAAGTGTGGGCGTCCTGCGCCTGGTCGGGCGTGGCGGTCTTGCCGGTGCCTATGGCCCATACGGGCTCGTAAGCGATAACGACTTTAGCGGCCTCGGCGGCGGTGATGGCGGCGAAGGCGCCGTTGAGCTGGGTCTCGAGCACGCGGTAGGTTTTCTGGCTCTCGCGCTCTTCCAGGGTTTCGCCTATGCAGAGCACGGGCACGAGGCCGGCCTTTATGGCGGCCTTCATCTTCTTGTTGATGACCTCGTCGGTCTCCAGGAAGATCTTGCGGCGCTCGCTGTGGCCTATGATGGCGTGCGTGCAGCCGGCGTCCTTGATCTGCGACGGGGCCACGGCGCCGGTGAAGGCGCCCTTCTCTTCCCAGGCCACGTCCTGAGAGGAGAGGAAAATTTTAGAGCCCGCCAGCACGGCGTTCACGGCGTGCAGGGCGGTAAAGGTGGGAGCCAGCAGCACCTCGTGCTTGAGGTCCGGGTCCAGGCCTTTCTTCATAGCGGCGGCGAGGTCGGCCGCCTCCTTGGAAGTAAGATGCATCTTCCAGTTGCCGGCTATCATGGGAATTCTTTTATTGGATGCCATATATATATCCTTAAAAACGCGAAGTTATGCGCTCAGAAGATTATACAAGAAAAAGGGCATAGCACACCCGTTTTTTACGAAAACAGGGGCGGCCTTCAACTCAGATGATCTCGCGGAGGAGTTCGGGGCGGGGCTGGGGGATCACCACTTTCTCCACCAGCAGGCCTTTTTTGGCCACTACGGCGGCGCCGGCGTTCACGGCCGTTTCGGCCGCGGCCACCGGGCCGGTAAGGGTGACGAAAGCTTTGCCGCCCAGCGCCATGGCCAGGCGTATTTCCAGGAGCTTCACCGGGGCGGCCTTAACGGCGGCGTCGGCGGCCTCCACCAGGGCGGAGACGGAGAAGGCTTCGATGATGCCGAGCGACTCCAGGCCCTCCACCACCGTGGTCCCCTCTATGGCCGGGAACACCTCGGGATGGATATTGGGAATGACGAAGCTGTCCACCAGGGCGTGCGCGGCCTTGGAGGCGCCGGCCTCTACCGCGGCGTTCACGTCGCCCACGTCGCCGGCCAGCAGGATTATGTACTTGCCGGGGCAGATGGAGCGGGAAAGTATCAGCTTTATCTTCGCGGTCTTGAGCATGGCGTCGGCCGTTTCAAGGCCTTTGGCCACGCTGGAAAGTTCTACTCCGCCGATGGCATTTAGCATATTAGGCGATTATCTCCACGTATCTGTCGTTGACTTTGCCTACGGTGCCGGAGATGCTCGCGTGCACCGGGCAGCCCAGCTTGTCGGCGGGGAGGTCCCCCACCACGGCGCCCTTCTCCACTTTCTGCCCCTCTTTTACCGACGGGACGCAGGGCGCGCCGATATGCTGGCTCATCAGAATTCTCACCTTCGCGGGCTTATAAACGTCCCCGGTCCAGGGCGCGTCCTTGTTGTAATCTTCCAGGCCCAGTCGCTTGAGCAGCTTGGAAACCGGCACCTTGCGGAAATCCCGCACCGGGTGCACTTCCGGCGCCTTGCCGGTATTGAGCCCGGAATTCTTGAAGCCCATTTTCTGTTCACGCAGGTCGGCCTTGGCCGATACGCAGGCCTGGCTCGGATGGAGGCCTTCGGGACAGGAATAAAGAGAGCAAAGCGCGCATTCGCAGCAGAGCAGGCCGTACTGGCTGTGCAGCTTATGTTCCGGCCCGCCGGAAAAAAGCATGGTGCGCATCACGCGGTGCGGCTGCACATTGTGCCCAAGCAGGTAGCGCGGGCAGAACTCGGTGCAGAAAGAGCACTGGTCGCAGGCCGAGCGCCCTATGCGGGTGAACGTCGGGCGGCCCTGCGCCTTCTTGACTATCAGCGGATGGTTCCCGGGAAGCACTATGATGCCGCCGGAAGCCTTTACCACCGGCAGGTCGAAATCGGTCTGCACCTTGCCCATCATGGGGCCGCCGTCGATGTACGCGGGGTCTTTTACGGTGAACCCGCCGCACAGCTCCACGCATTCGCGCCAGGTCACGCCCACGGGCACGCGGAAAGTGGCGGGCTTCTTCACGCCGCCGTTGACGGTCACGAAAGTTTCGGTGACGGGGCGAGGCGCGAAGACGGCGTTGTAGAGCGTCTCCACGTTGCAGACCACGCAGCCCACGTCGAGAGGTATCCCCCCCGGCGGCACCACGCGGCCGGTGGCTTCGTACACCAGGCACTGCTCGTCGCCGGCGGGATAGTAGTCGCCCATCTTGAGAACGGAAATGTTCTTGCGGCCCCTGGCTATCTCTTCCAGGCGGGGAATGAGCTTTTCGTGCTTCTTCTTGATGCCGACTATGCCCCTGGACGCGCCCACCGCCCGCATCAGCAGCTCCAGCCCGTCGAAGACCTTCTCCGGGAAATATTCCAGGATCTTCTGGTCCTTCTTGAGCAGCGGCTCGCACTCGGCGGCGTTGACCAGCGCGAATTCCGCCCGGCCCTGCGCTTTAACGTAGGACGGAAAACCCGCGCCGCCGGCTCCAACTACTCCGGCGGCACGAAGGTCTCTGCTGAATTGCGCTGAGGATTCGGACACGGCTGTATTATTTGGCTCCCACGAGGCGCTTCTTGACCGCGGCGGCCAGGCGCTTTACGCCCTCTTCTATCTGCTCGGGCGAGGCGAAGGAGAAATTAAGGCGCATGGTGTTCTTGCCGGACCCGTCGGAGTGGAAAGCGGAGCCTATCACGTAGGCAACGTTCTCCTTGAGCGCGTCCTGGAACATGTCGTCGGCGCTCATCTGCTCGGGCAGGCGCACCCACAGGAACAGGCCGCCCTCGGGGTTGGTCCAGGTGACGCCTTCGGGCATGTACTTCTCAAGCGCGCCCACCATGGCGTTCTTCTTTATGCGGTAGTCCTTCTTGACCACCTCTATGTGCTTTTCGAAAAAGCCGGTGCGCAGGAACTCCGCGGCGATGAGCTGGTTCAGGCTCGACGTGCAGAGGTCCAGGGACTGCTTGAGGATCTCCATCTTCTTGATGATCTGGGGATGGCCCAGGATGATGCCCAGACGCAGGCCCGGGGCGAAGGTCTTGGAGAACGTGAACAGCGAGATGATGTTATTGGTCTTCTTGGAGTCCTGGTCCAGCCGGTAGAGCATCTTGGGCTCCTTGCCTTCGAAGCGGATCTGGCGGTAGGGCGAGTCCTCTATGACGGCGACATTGTACTTGTCGGACAGCTCTATGATCTTCTTGCGCTTGACCTCCGAGAGCGTCACGCCGCTGGGGTTCTGAAAATCCGGCACCAGGTAGATGAACTTGTAATGTTCGTCCTGGGCGTGCAGCCACTGCAGTTTCTCCTGCAGCTCCTCGGTGCTGATACCGTCGTCCTCCAGCTTCACGCCTATGAATTCCGCGCCGTAGGAGCGGAACACCTGCAGGGCGCCCATATAGCTGGGTTTCTCGACGATGACCGGGTCGGAGGCGTCAATAAAAAGACGGCCTACCATGTCCAGCGCCTGCTGGCTGGCGGTGGTGATAATGAGGTTCTCGGGCTTGGCGTCTATGCCCTCGTATTTCTTGAGGAATTTTATGAATTCGTCCTTCAGTTCGGGCAGGCCGTCGGTGGGGCCGTACTGCAGGGCTATCTTGCCTTTCTTGGACATGATCTCTTTTACCGTGTCGGCCACGAAATCGTAGGGAAAATGGTCGGGAGCGGGCAGGCCGCCAGCGAAGGAGATGATGCCGGGCACGTTGGTGGTCTTGAGCAGCTCGCGGATAACGGAAGCTTTGGTGCGCCGGGGGGTGGTGGCTATGTTCTTGGCTATGTCTATCATGAGTTCCTCCGCTGCTGTATTTTCTGCGTTGTCCCTATAAAATAATTTACTCAATAAAGTGTATTAAAGCAAGAAGAAAATATCTCACCGCGGGACCGTTACGGGCCCGGTGTGAGCGGCGAAGTAATCCAGGTTCTCCCGGTAGTACTCCCTGCGCCCCGGGTCCCGCTCCACGCCTAATTTTTTCGCGTAATACGCCATCGCCTCCGGGTAGGTTTTGGCGCGCAGCCCGGAGAGGTCCTCCGGGAACGGGCGGCCGGTGGCGCCACAGGCCTTCTCGAGCGCTTTCAGGTGCTGGCTCAGCACCTCCAGGCCCATTTTTTTATGCGTATCCCGGATGAAAGAGGCGGTTTCCAGCACGGCCACGGCGCCCTTGGTCTTAAGGGCCTCCAGGGCTTGAGGGGACAAGCCGTAGCCTGCGGCGTTGGCGTCGGCCACCGCCAGGCAGTCCAGGGCCAGCGGGTAGTTCTTTTCCTCCAGCGCTATCCCGCCCACGAACAGCAGCGCGTCCGCGCTGAAGGCCGGCCAGCGCTCCTCGTAAAATTCTTTCAGGAAGACCGCGAAGGCCTCTTTCTGGTCTTGCAGGCGGGCGAGGGCCGCGGAACCGGCGGCGTATTCCTTCCCCTTGCCGGCCGCCAACGCGAAGATGCGGGAATCCTCCACGTCGTTCTTCTTTTTCCTTTCGGCCTTGTCGATGCTCAGATAGCCGCCCAGGCCGTCCTCGTAAAGTTTTCGGATCTTCTCGCGGTAGCGCTCCGGGTCCAGCGACAGCGCCAGGTAGCTGCCGAAGGCGTTGGCCGTATAGACGTCGGTGTAAGCCCCGCGAACGAAGCCCTTCAGCAGCGCCGGGGCCGCCTTCATGCGCTCGTGCACGTAAATATCCTCTGTCAGGTAGGCCTCGTACTCGAACTCCAGCGGGTTGCCGCCTGCGTCCCGGCGGTACTCCGGGTACAGGTAGCACTGCAGGGCGTGCACCAGTTCGTGCAGGAAGACCGGAGCGGCGTATTTCACGAACTCGGTCCGGACCTCCTTGTTCCCCCTCATGATCTCCACCACCTCGCTGTCCTTGAACTTTTTCGCGGCGAAGAATTTGAGGATGAACCGGGAATTGAAATAAACGGCGTTTTCGTCGGAGGAGAACCAGGCGAGGCTGTCGGAAGGATCGCGGCGGACCAGGACCCGCAGGTCCTTGTACCCGGGGCCGGCCTTTTCCAGCCGGCCCAGGAGTTCCCTGCCCGCCGGCGCGGAACTGACGGCCGCCTCGAACTCGCGCTTGAGCTTGGCGCTCAGCCTGGCGTCACCCGGGTAAGCCAGGGCGGCCGCCGGAGCCAGCAACAGGGCCAGGAAAAGATACGCGCCTCTCATGCGGATATTATAGCAGGGAGGCAAAGATGTATAATATAGGAAGGCATTAGACTGAATTTCTCCGGAGGTAACTATGTCAGAGAACAGAGGCAGCGAAATAATCGGCGCTTTCGTGGTGGGCGGCATCCTCGGCGCCATCCTGGGCATCCTGTACGCGCCCGCCAAGGGCTCGGAAACCCGCGAGAAGCTGAACGACTGGATGGATGAGACCAAGGAAAAGACCAAGGAAACCATCGAGAAGCTCGAAGCCGAAATAAAGAAGCGCAAAGAGCACCTGATGAAGCACGTCAACTAAGACGCGCCTCCT
>JAMPXK010000006.1 GCA_023701245.1 Elusimicrobiales bacterium
CTTGAGGGCCACGGTCTTGCCGCCCATGTTGGAGCCGTAGATGACGTTGACGCGTCGCGGGAAAGAGGCCGTAAGCGGCGTGTATTTCAGCCCGGCCGGGCCCAGGCGTTCGGCCAGCGGAAGAAAGCGGGCCTTGACCAATTTGATGGCGGCCGGGTATTTGCGGATGGCCGGGCGCACCAGCTTCAGTTCCGCCGCCAGGCGCGCGCGTTCGGCCGCCACGTCTATGCGGGTCACCGCGGCGGCGTAGGCCTCCAGGTGGCGCCGTTCGCAGAGCACGGCGGCGGCCAGGGTCTTTATCACGGCGGCTTCCAGCGCCTGCTCGCGGCCCCGCAGGCGGTCGCGGTCCGCGGCGGCCTGGGTCTGGTCCTGGCCGTAGACCGGCTTTACGGTCACATGGCCGCCGTCGAAAGGCTCGACAAAAAGTTCCGGCGTGCCGTTGAACCTGGCCGCCGTTCTCTCGTCGACTACCAGGAAATCCCTGTCGGTGAAATCCAGGCCCCAGCGCTCCCGCAGGGCCTTCAGGCGCTTTTCGCGCAGGGTTTTCAGGGTGCGGTCGCAGGCGGCTATGGCGGCGCGCTCGGCCGCCAGTTCGGGGGAGTAGGCGTCGGCTATGTGGAAGGCTTCCCCATGGCCGCCCTTGTCCAGGAAGGCCAGGAGGGAGGCGGACTCCCAGCGCGCGCCGAACCTGGCGCGCAGGGGCGCGGGCAGCAGCCTGAAGATCTCGGCGGCGTTGGCGAGGAATTTGCGGGCGAGGAAAAGTCCCGGCGCTGAATTCAGGGCCTCCGGGGTCAGGTCCACGGCCGGGATATTGCGCAGGTGGAAGCGCAGCTTGTCCGCCTTGTGGCGGTTGGCCGTCAGGAACGCCAGCATGGCGGCGGTCAGGTCGTGCTCCGCCCGCAGTTCCGCGGCCCCGGTGAAGAAAAGACGTTTTTCCCTGTAAAGCCGCCCGCCCGGGGTAAGCGGCCGGAAGAGCGAGTAAAAAGTCTCGAATTCCGCGAAGGCCCTGAGTTTTTCCATGTTATTTCAGCTCGTAAGGGTTATAGACCAGCCGCTCCGCCAGCGCCGGCAGGCCCAATTTCTTCTCGAACTCCTGGCGGCTGACATTGCAGAGGTTCACCACGAAGGCGGCCAGGTCGGGCTTGGCGCCGCAGCGCAGTTCGAAACGCCCTTTGAGCTCCACCCATTGCTGCCAGGTCAAAAAGATCTTGGTCAGGTCCTCTATCACCAGGGTGCCGCCCTTAACGTCCTTGCCGGGCACCCTGCCCGGGGTCAGCGCCCCGTCTATGATGAAGACCGGCTCCGGCAGCTTTTCCCCCGCCCGGCACAGCGGCACGGCGGCCGCCGACCAGAGCAGTTTCAGGGCCGCCGCCGAGGACTCCAGGTTCTCGGGCTCCACTTTGGCCACGTAGACGAAAGCGGCTCGGCCGCCGGCGGCTACCTGGGTTATGCGGTCCACCGCCCCGTCCACAAAAACAGTTCCCGCCCCGTGGCGGCGCATGTCGGCGAGGATTTCGCCCAACTGCCCGTTGTTCTCCGGGCCGGAGATCTCCGCGCGCCCTGGGCGCAGGGCGCGCAGCAGCACCGGGCGGCCTATGGCGGTGCGGAACGGGTAGACGTTGAGCACCTCGTAATGCAGGTCGGCGCCGGCCAGGGCCGTTTCGGCGCAGAGCAGCACGTCGCCCCGCTCTGCCCTGATCTGCGGCTTGGGATTTCCGAAGACCTGGTCCCGGGTTTCCCCGTCCACGCCCACGCTGAGGGCCCCCACGGGCGTAGTGCCGCGCAGGCGGCCAAGGGCGTAATTCAGGAGCGTCGTCTTGCCGGCGTTCTTGCGCGACCCGACGATAAAGACGGTCCGGTCCTTCAGCCCTTTTACAAAATCCATCCGCGCCTATTTCCCGTGCCTGCGGGTACGCATGAGGTTGGCCGGTTCCAGCGTCAGCTTCTCGCCGTTAAGCAGCTTGGCCACGCCGTCTATCGGCTTGTATTTCTCCTCGCCGCAGTATTCGCAGCCGTCGCAGGAGGAAACGTAGCCGGTGGGTTCCGTGTAGGTGGTTATGACGCCCTCGTAGTTGCGCAGCACCACGCGCTTGTCCGACATGGAGATGAGGTAGTTGGGCATCACGGGCGTCTTGCCGCCGCCGCCGGGCGCGTCCACCACGAACGTGGGGACCGCCATGCCGGTAGTGTGGCCGCGCAGGTTCTCTATGATCTCGATGCCCTTGGAGACCGTGGTGCGGAAATGGCTGATGCCCTTGGACAGGTCGCACTGGTAGATGTAGTAAGGCTTCACCCGGGCCATCAGCAGTTCGTGCACCAGGCGTTTCATGGTCTGCGGGCAGTCGTTGACGCCCTTAAGCAGCACGCTCTGGTTGCCCACCGGGATGCCGGCGTCGGCGAGCTTGCGGCAGGCCTCGCGGGCTTCGGCGGTCATCTCCTTGGGGTGGTTGTAATGCGTGTTGACGTAGATGGGGTGGTACTTCTTGAGCATGTTCACCAGGCTGTCGGTGATGCGCATGGGCATCACCACCGGCGTGCGCGTGCCTATGCGGATGATCTCCACGTGGTCTATGGCGCGGACTTTTTTTATGATGCCTTCCAGCATGGCGTCGTTGAGCACGAAGGGGTCCCCGCCGGAGATCAGCACGTCGCGCACCTCGCGCGTCTTGCGGATGTACTCAATGGCCTTGTCCAGGTTGGCGGAGGACATGTTGGTGTCCTCGAAGCCCACGAAGCGGCGGCGCGTGCAGTGACGGCAGTTCATGGAGCAGATATTGGTGACCAGCAGCAGCACACGGTCGGGATAGCGGTGGGTGAGGCCGGGGACCGGCGAGTCCACGTCCTCGTGCAGCGGGTCGGACAGGTCCGACGGGTCGTCGAGCAGTTCCAGGCCGCGCGGGATGGCCTGCATGCGTACGGGGCAATTCTTGTCCTTCTTGTCCATCAGCGCCGCGTAATAGGGCGTGATGGCCATGGTGAACTTCTTAAGGCAGGCCTGCAGGTCCTTCTTCTCCTGCGGGGTCAGCACGGCCACCTTCTCCAGCGTCGGGATGTCCTTGATGACGTTGCGCAGCTGCCACTGGTAGTCGAACCAGCTGGTTTCGGGGACGTCTTTCCAGAGCGGGATCTTCTTGTAATTCACTTTTTTGTATTCGCGCATGATGTTCTCCTGTTCTTTCCGGGTTCAGGCGTAAAGCTTTTCGTAGGCTTTGCGGATCACCGGGCTTTCCCGCAGTATGTTGATGGTGACCTCGGCGTGGCCCTTGGTGTAGCCGTTGCCGATGATCATGTTGACGTCCTTGCCCACGCCCTCGGCGCCCAGCGCCGACTTGGTGAAGGACGTGGCCATGCTGAAGAAGTACACCGTGCCGTCGTCCTTGCACATCAGGATGGAGGCCATCTCCGTGTTCTGCACGTTCACGCAGTTGATGACCACGTCGGCCAGCTTCCCGTCAGTAAGCGCCGCTATTTTCTCGTAGCAGCCGACGGCGTCGGTGGCGTTGGCCTGTATCGCCTCGTGGAAGAAGCCGTATTCTTTCATCTTGCTGACGCCTTCGGCGGAATATTCGATGCCGATGATCTTGCCGGTCACGCCGGCGCGGCGCCGGGCCTCGTATGCGCACAGGATGCCGGACTTGCCGCCGCCGCCGATGATGACCACGGTGTTGCCGGGGCGCACCAGTTTGGCGGTCTGGGCCGGGGCGCCGGCCACGTCGAGAATGGCGAGGGCCAGCGTCTCGGGCAGGTCCTTGGGCAGCTTGGCGTAGATGCCGCTCTCGAACAGGATGGCTTTCGCCTTCACGTTCACCTGTTCGGTGCCTTTCTTGATGCCCAGCACTTTCTCTATCTTGAGGGGGGTCAGCGACAGCGAGACGAGGCTGGCTATCTTATCCCCCTCCTTGAGGTCTATCTTGCCCTCCAGGGCCGGGCCGATCTTGGCCACCTTGCCTATGAACATGCCGCCGGAGCCGGTCACGGGGTTCTGCATCTTGCCGCGCTCGCCGACGATCTTGAGGATGGCGTCCTGGATCTTCATTTCGTCGCCGTTCACGGAAGCCTTGATCTGGGTGAAGGAGGCGGAGTCTATGTTGAGGGTCTCCACGTCCACCAGGATCTCGTTGTCGTAGATGGCGTCCATGTCGTTGGAAATTTTGAGCGCCGGCTGGGGCAGCACGCCTTTGGGGTCTATTACCCGGTGCGCGCCGAAGGGATTGCCGTTCTTAAGTATTTTCATGTTCTGTCTCCTGTTGAATTAAGCTCCGCGCAGGCCGAAAAGTTTTCTTACGTCTGCTGGGGTGGCGATCTCCAGCTGGGCCTCTTTCGACATCCTTACGGCCCGCTCCACGAACTCGGCGTTGGACGCGGCCAGCCGGCCCTTGGCGTAGTAGATATTGTCCTCGAAGCCCACGCGGATATAACCGCCGGCCGCTATGGCCAGGCAGATGCCCGGGATGTGAGCGCGGCCTATGCCCATCACGGTGAAATGGCTCTCGGCGGGCATCTGGTCCATCATGTAGCCCAGGGTCTTGGGCGTCAGCGACAGCGCCGCCGGCACCTGCATCACGAAGCCGTAGTGGTAGGGAGGTTTTATGAGGCCTTCCTTGATGAGGATATGGGAGGACTGGACGTGCGAGACGTCGAAGCATTCCAGTGTGGGATGCACCTTGTGCTTGTTCATCTCGCTGGCGAACTGCCGCATGATGGGCAGCGTGTTCACTATATAGTCGTTGCCGAAATTTACCGTGCCGCAGTCGAGCGAGGCCATATCCGGCTCCAGCGCCACGGGCGCTATGCGCTCTTCGGGGGTCATGCCCACGGCGCCGCCGGTGGTGATCTCCACCACCACGTCGGTCTTTTTGCGGATAAGGTCTATGGCCTTCTTAAAAACTTTAACGTCGGCGGTGGGGCCGCCGTCTTCGCCGCGGGCGTGCAGATGCACTATGGCCGCGCCGGCCCGGCAGCATTCCTCGGCCGAGGCCGCGAGCTCCTCCGGGGTTACCGGCAGGGCCGGGCACTGCTTCTTCGTGGTCTCCGCGCCGGTGAGCGCGCAGGTTATCACCATTTTGGCCATGATATGTCCCTAGAACTTCCCAAGTTTGCCCGCCACGTGCAGCGGGGCCTCGGTGGCCTTTATCACTTCTTCCACCGTGGTGTCTTCGGCTATCTCCTCCAGCACCAGGCCTTTCTTGGTGACGCGGATGAAGGCCATGTCGGTGACTATCAGGTCCACTTCGCCTTTGGCGGTCAGCGGGAGGGTGCACTTTTTTAATATCTTGGGGGCGCCGTTCTTGCTGGTGTGTTCCATGGCCACTATCACGTTCTTGGCGCCGGCCACCAGGTCCATGGCGCCGCCCATGCCGGGCACCATCTTGCCGGGGATCATGTAGTTGGCGAGGTTGCCTTCCATGTCCACTTCCAGGCCGCCGAGCACCGTGTAGTCCACGTGGCCGCCGCGGATGATGGCGAAGCTCATGGAGGAATCGAAGAAGGCCCCGCCGGGCACGATGGTGACGGGCTGGCCGCCGGCGTTGACCACCCGGGGGTCTTCCTTGCCTTTCTGGGCCGCCGGGCCCAGGCCGGTGAAGCCGTTCTCGGACTGCAGCAGGATGGTGCGGCCCGCGGGGATATAGTTGGCCACCATGGTGGGCATGCCTATGCCGAGGTTGACCAGCGCCCCGTCGGGGAATTCCTGCGCTATGCGCTTTACCAGCCTGACTCTTTTAAGTTCTTTGGGGTCCATTGAAATTCTCCTTTACGCTTTGAGCTGCAGGTTGGCGGCCGGCAGGGTGGATTTCACTATGGCGGAGACGAAGATGCCGGGGATGGTGACCTTGTCCGGGTCCAGCTCGCCGGGTTCCACTATCTTCTCGGCTTCCAGGATGACGTGGTCGGCGGCCATGGCCATGACCACGGCCATGTTCTTGGTGGCACCGGGCAGGAAGGCGTTTCCGTATTTGTCGGCGACCTCGGCCTTGATGAAGGCGAAGTCCGCGCCCAGCGGCAGTTCCAGCAGGTAATCCTTGCCGCCGAGGTTCAGTTTCTGTTTCCCCTCTTCCACGGCCGTGCCTATGCCGGTGGGGGTCAGCACGCCGCCCAGGCCCGCGCCTTTGGCCCTGATGCGCTCGGCGAAGGTGCCCTGGGGCACCAGCGTGACCTTCATTTCGCCGGAATTCATCTTAGCCCCGGATACGGGATTGGTGCCGATATGGGAGGCGGTCAGCGTGGCCGCGCGGTTCTGGCAGACCAGCCGACCTACGCCCACGTCGGGGTAGGCGGTGTCGCTGGTGATGAGGTTGAGGTTCTTGGCGCCCTTGTTGATGAGAGCGTCTATGAGGGTGAACGCGTTGCCGCAGCCCATGAAGCCGGCCACCATCAGGGTGGCGCCGTCCTTGATATCCTCTACAGCCTTATCCGCCGTTAAAATTGGTTTCATGCCTGACTCCTTAAAGTGCCGCCGCGATTTTTTATATTTAACAACTTATTATATTATAATGGCAAGACAGCAGGCTGTTAACCAGGAGCGGGTGGCGAGGGGGTGCCTTCAGAAGGCCCTCACGGAGGCCCGAGCTTGCGCAGCGCGAGGGCCGAGTGAGGAGGGGCGGGCACGGTGTGTCCCGACCCCGTGCCTGAGGAAGGCACCCCCTCGCCACCCGCGAACCTGCAAGCCTGTCGCTGGAGAATTTATGCATAAGGTACATATCGACCACCGGGCGGGCATGATCAAAGAGAACATGGCGCGCATAAAGCGCAAGATCCTGGTGATGAGCAACAAGGGCGGCGTGGGCAAGAGCACCGTGGCGGTGAACTTCGCGGCCCTGCTGGCCAAAGCCGGCCAGCGCACCGGCCTGCTCGACATAGACATCCACGGCCCCTCCGCCGCCCGCATGACCGGCATGGAGGGCAAGGCCCACGCCACCGACGGCGCGCTGATAGAGCCGCTGCAGGCCGCCCCCAACCTCAAAATGATCTCCATGGGCTCGGTGCTGAGCGCCGCCGACACGCCCGTAGTCTGGCGCGGGCCGCTCAAGCTCGGAGTCCTCAAACAGTTCCTCTCCGACGTGAAATGGGGCGACCTGGACGCGCTTATAATCGACGCCCCCCCCGGCACCGGCGACGAACCGCTGACCATCTGCCAGCTGATCCCCGAAATGACCGGCGCCGTGGTGGTCACCACCGGGCAGCAGGTGGCGCTGCTGGATTCCCGCAAGGCGGTAAATTTCCTCAAGACCCTCGGCATCCCGGTACTGGGCATCCTGGAGAACATGACGGCTTTCCATTGCCCCCATTGCTCCAAAGAAGTGAACCTCTTCAAGACCGGCGGCGGCGCGCAGGCCGCCCGCGAACTGGGCGTGCCGTTCCTGGGCTCGGTGCCGTTCGCCCCGGCCATGGTGGACGCCGGCGACGAGGGCCGTTTTTTTGCCGTGGAACGCCCGGAGGCGCCGCCTTCCGCCGCGCTAGCGCGCGCGCTCGGTAAGACGCTCGAGGGGATATTGAAGTGACACGGGCAACCTTGCTGCTTTCCGCGCTGCTTTTTTCCGCGCCCGCCGCGGCCGAATTCGCGCCTTTCGGCGCTCAGGCGCAGGCCGGGGCGCCGGCGCTAAGCTTCTGCGCGCAGGGAAAATTCCTGATCTATACCGGGGAATGCTCCCCCCTGGCCGCGGCCAAGGATTCCATAAGCGCCAAGGCCTGCGGCGACGTGGCGGCGGTGCTGGGCCAGGCCCTGCCCTCCCTCTATCCTAATGCCCAGGTAGAGAGCTATTCCGGCCTTACTTCGGAAGAAGTCATGGAAACCATGATGAAGCCCAATGTCCTGGGCTTTTTTTTCATCGGCCGCGGCGACGTCAAAGGCGCTTTCGTCACCGGGCCCGGGCAGGAGAAGATCTACCCTGATATTTCGGCCTGCCTGTCCAGTTACGATCTTTTCGGGGGGTTTACCTCGCACAGCCGGTTCTCGCCCGTCTCCCCGGCCCCCGCGGCCATGCGCGGCCGGGTGCTCAGCCGCACCGAGCTCGTCTATGCCGGGGCCGGCGCGGCGCCGGACTCCTGGGCCAAATTCTGCAAGCCCAAGTGGGGCCTGGTCTACCCGACGCGCACTTTCGCCGGACGCCTGAAAGGCGACGCCATGAAGTTCGTGGCGCTGCTGCAGGAAGAAAAGCGCAGGCATGTGCTTAAAACGCTGGCCACAATTTGCGACAACTGCCCGGGCCACGTCGCCGCCGGCAGCGAGCTGGCCCGGCTCTGCCCGCCCAATTCGGACGTCTGCAAACTGCGCAAGATCACCCCCGGGTCCGAGGGGTTCATCCTTAAGAATTACTGCGCGGCCCTGGCTCCCTCCCCGGTCAAAGATTAACTATAATCTAATACGCATATGGCGAAGATCCTGCATACGGCCGACCTGCATATAACGGACGGCGAAGAAAAGAACTACTGCTACGGCGTGCTCGACGAGATAATAGCCCTGGCCGCCGCGGAGCGGGCGGACGCGCTGGTGCTGGCCGGGGACCTCTTCGATTCTTTCGGGGATTTCGAGGCGCTGCGCAAGGAAGTCTGCCGCAAGTTCGAGCCGCTGGCCGCCACCGGCTGCCGCGTTATCTATATCCCCGGCAACCACGAAGCCCGCGGGTCCCAGGCGGACCTGTCCGCCTACAACCTGGACCCGGTCCTGTTCTGCGCCGCGCGGCCATTTTCCCTGGTAGAGGCGGGCGACGCCGAATTCCTCTGCGTGCCGCACGCCGACAGTTACGACGGCTACCGGGACTGGAAAGTGCCCCCCAAACAAAGCGGCCTTTGCCGCGTCGCCGTGGTGCACGCCCTCAATTCCTCCATCTACTCCGGGCCGGAGGAAGAAACGGATTCCAGGACCGGCGTGATGGACGAGGATATCTTCGCGCGCTTCGGCGTGGATTACGCCGCTTTCGGGCACGTGCATTCCGGGCGGCAGCAGACCCTGGGCGGGGTAGTGGCCTGTTACCCGGGTTCCCCCCGCGTCTGGCGGGCCCACCCGCGTGAAGCCGGTCAGAAATCCGTGTGCCTGGTGGAAACCTCCGGTGCCGGAGTTTCCGTGCGCGTCCTCCCTCTCAAGGCCGCCGGGGAGTACCGGGAGTATTCTCTGCCGCTGGACCTGGCCGGCGCCCTGGCGCCCGCCGCCGTAGAAAAGCTGCTGGCCGCGGCCGGCGCGTTGGACCTGGTGGCCGTGTCCCTTACCGGCGTGGTGGAGGACGAGAACGCGGCCAAGGCCTCGGCTGAAAAGCTGCGGGAGGGCCTGGCCGGCAGATGCCGCCTGGCCCGCGTCACGCTGGACACTGTTGTGGCCGCAGCGCTCTCTTCCAACGCCCTGGCCCGGGCCTTCCTGGCCGAGATGGACAAGCTGGAGCCGGAGCAGGCTGACGCGGCGGGCTACCGCCGCTGGCTGCTGGCGCGGCAGTACGGGCTGGAAGAACTGGCCGCCCGCGCCGGGGAGGCCGCGTGATAAAGCGCCTCGAACTGGAAGATTTCGGCAAGTTCCGCAAAACCTCCCTGGTCTTCGGGCCTTTCACGCTGGTGACCGGCCCCAACGAGGCAGGCAAGACCACCGTTTTCGACGCGCTCTTCGACGCGCTTTGCGCCGGGTCCAAGCACGAAGGGCGGCCGCTCTGGAAGAACATGGCCGCCCGTTACGGGGCCATCCGCCGGTCCTCCGTCGTCTGGGAGGACGGTTTCGCTCCGCTGCAATTCGGCGACAACGAGTTCCTTGAGATCTTCGCTATCCGCGGCGGGGAACTTTCCGTAAAGCACCCCGAGAATAAAGGGGCGTCCTCCTGGGCGGAAGCGGCGGAGAACGCGCTGCTTAATTCCGGGCTCAACCCGGCCCGGCTGGCCGCCGGTCTCAGGGACAAGGCGGAAAGCGCGCGCAAAGGTTCCATCCAGGCCAGGCTGCACCGTTTGAAAGAGGCCATAACGGACAAGGGGCCCATGATAGCGGCGCTCCGGTCGGAGCGCGACGCCGTGCTGGCCGGAGCCCAAACCGCCGCCGGGCTCGCGGCCGAGCGGGAGCGCCGCGCCGCCGCCCTGGAATTGAAAAATTCCGAACTGGCGCAGTTGGGCGCTAAGGTGGAAGAACTCTCCTCCGCGGCCCGCCTGGCCGCCGCCATAGAGGGCATAAATACGCTGCGGGACCTGAAGGAAGCCAGGGAGGAGGCGGCCGCCCTGGCGGCCTACGCTTCCAGCGAGCTGCCGGCCTACCGGGCCTTGAAACATACCCAGTCCGAAATGGAGAAGGCAGAGGCTTCCGCGGCCGCGGCCCTGGCCGAAAAACGCTCCGCGCTCGACGCGGCGCAGAAGGCCGCCGCCGAACTTTCCGCTAAAGCCGGCCAGCTGCAGCCTCGCGGCGAAATGGCCCTGGTCCTGGCCGACAAACTGGCGGCTTTCGCGGCCGAGCCCGGCAAAGTCACCCGCGTGCTGAATACCCGGCTCCGTTTCGGCCTCTGGGCGGGCGGCCTGGCGCTTGCGGCGCTGGTGGCGTACTCGGGCGCCGGTGCCGTGGCCTACGCGGCCGCGGCCGCTATCCTGGGCGCGGCCGGCTGGGCCGGGTTCAAACTCGCTTTTACCCAGACCATGGTTCCCCGCGGTCCGGGTGAGGAAGCCGCTTTCCTGGCCGGCGTGGCCGCCACCTGGTCCACGGTCTGCGAGGCCCCCCTCCCTAAGCAGGGCGTGGAAGACGCCCGCAACTACCTGGCCCGGGCCAGGGCGGACCAGGAAGCCGCGGCCGAGGCCGCCGAGGCCAAGGTTTCCGAAGTGGAATTCCTGATAGCTTCGGCCAGTTCGGCGGAGGCCGACCTGGAGGACCGGGCGCGCAGGGCCCGCAAGGCGGCCGCCGAGGCCGACAAGTGGCTGAAGGCCCGCGCCTGCGCGACCGAGGACGAATACCAGGCGAAGCTGGCCGAGTATAAAGCCCGCGCGGCCCGCTGCGCCGATATGGAACAGCGCCTGGCGGTGTTCCTGCGCCGCAACAATTGCTCCGCCGAGAAAGAGCTGAAGGATAAACTGCATACCGAGAAAGAATCCATAGAGCGGCGCGGGATCGGTCCCGAACAGGCGAACGGGCCCGAACTGGAACGCCTCAAGCACGCGCAGGCCCTGCTGGCGCAGGAAGTCAGGGAACTGGAAGCGGCGCTCAACAAGGTCGCTTCCGAACTTGAGACGGCCAAGGCCGTTTCCGGGGTGCGCCTCGGCGGCCTGCCGGAAAGAATAAACCTGGCCGAGACGGAACTGGAAGCGGAGAAGGCGGAACTGGCGGAACTGGAACTGCAGGCGCAGGCCTGCCTGCTCGCCGCCGGGGTTTTCGACCGCCTTGGCGAGAGCTCGCTGCTGGCTTTCGAGGAACTCGGCAAGGAAGTTTCCTCCGTGCTGCAGGCGGTGCTGCCGGCGGCAAGCGCTGAATTCAGGGTTTTTGAAGCGGCGGGAGCGGCGGTTACGGACGCCACCGGCCTGCGCCGGCCCGTGCGGAACCTTTCTTCGGGCACGCGCGACCTTTTTATGCTGGCCGCGCGCCTGGCCATAGCCAGGCGCTCACGCCTGGGCCAGGCCGGCCCCGCGCCGGCGCTGCTGCTGCTGGACGAACCTTTTTATACGCTGGACCAGGCGCGGACGCGCCTGGCACTGCTGCTGCTGGCCGCCTTCCACAAGAACACCGGCTGGCAGATCATAATCCTTACCAAGGACCCTGGCGTCGCCGCCGAAGCCGCCCGCCTGGACGGGGTCAAGGCGACGGAAGTGGCCCTCGAACCTCCCAAGCCGCTCTAAACCGCCGCCCGCCGGGCCAGCCGGTAGGCGGCCAGGGCCTCCGGGAACGGCGACAAGACCCGCTCCAGCACTCCCTTGCATTCCGAGATCGCGGTGCCGTAATTGGTTATGGGGATCCCGGCCGCCGCGGCCCGGCCCATGCGGTTGAGTATCTCCGCGCGGTTGAGCATGCAGCCGCCGCACTGGATGGCCAGCTTGTAATCCCCCAGTCCGCCCGGCAGGTCGTGCCCGGCGAAAGTGTCTATCTTCAACTCCCCCCCGGCGGTTTCCTTAAGCCAGCGCGGCAGCTTTACTCGGCCGATGTCGTCCTCTATGGCATGGTGGCTGCAGGCTTCCAGGACGGCCACCCGGTCTCCGGGCCGCAGGCCGCGTATGGCGGCGGCCCCGGCGGCGTAGGCGGACAGGTCCCCTTTAAAACGGGCGAACAGGATGGAAAAAGTGGTGCAGGGCACGCCGGGCGGCGTGTGCTTGACCATGAAGTCCACCACCTGGGAATCGCAGACCACCAGCGCCGGCGGCTCTTTGAGGGCGTCCAGGGCCCGGAGGTATTCGTGCTCGCGGCAGACCAGCGGCAGGGCGCCGTGGTCCAGCAGGTCGCGCATGGCCTGGACCTGCGGCAATATTATGCGGCCCTTGGGGGCTTCTTTGTCTATGGGGATGATGAACACCGCGGTCTGGCCGGGTTTTACCAGGTCTCCCAGTATGACGGCCGGGGCGCCGGCCGGCGGCGCGCCGAGGCGCAGCAGGCGTTCTTTCACGGCGGCCACGGCGGCCTCACGGCGGGTCTTATCCACGGCGGAGCAGAGGATGGGGGCTATGCCGCGGCCGGCCAGGGCGGCGGAGAGTTCCGGGGCGGGCGCGGCGATATCGGTCTTGTTGACCAGGACGATAACGGGAATGCGCTTTTCGGCGGCGGCCGCCAGGATCTCCTCTTCGCAGTCGCCCCAGCCGGCGGGTTCGGCTACCAGCAGGGCCACGTCGGCGCGGTCGAAGATGCGGCGGGCGCGTTCTTTGCGGAGTTCGCCCAGGCGGCTGTTGTCGTCGAGGCCGGCGGTGTCGAGGAAGACCACGGGACCGACGGGCAGGAGTTCCATGCTCTTCTCCACCACGTCGGTGGTGGTGCCGGGGACCGGCGAGGTAATGGCTACGTCCTGGCCGGCCAGCATATTGAGCACGCTGGACTTGCCGACGTTGGTGCGGCCGAAGATGGCGATCTGGAGTCTCATCGATTTAGGCGTGCTGTTCATAGTAGTCCTTTCCTCGGGTCCGGCGGGGGTATGGGGTCTGAAGGCCCTCTCGGAGGCCGAGGCTTGCGTAAGCGACGAGGCCGAGTGAGGAGCGGCGCGAACGGTGTTCGCGACCGCGTGCCTGAGGACCCCATACCCCCGCCGGAACCCCTTTATGCCCGCTTCAAACTGTGGCCGAAACCTTCGGCGCGCTGCCGGCCCAGGGAGGCCAGCATGGCGTCCACGCAGCCGGCGCACTGCTCCGGCTGTTCTCCGGTGCAGATCTTGCCGGGGTACAGGCTGTAGTCGGCGCGGTTCTCCATGGGGCTGATGTTGGGCATCAGCACGTTGGCGCCGCAGCCCAGGGCCTTCTGCCTCCCCCTGGGGTCCAGGGTGCCCATGGCGGTGGTGGCCGGGATATGGGTGTTCTTGGTGACGATGCGGGTCAGCGCCACCATGCGCAGGGCGGCGTCGAGCGTGCCGCAGTCGGCCCCGGCCATGGGGGTTTCGGGGCTGGCGATGAACGGGCCTATGCCCACCATGTCCAGGTCCAGCTTCTTGAAGAGGAGGATGTCGTCGGCCATGCTTTCCAGGCTCTGGCCGGGCAGGCCGGCCATTACGCCGGACCCTACCTGGAACCCGGCATCCTTGAGGCGCGCCAGACAGGCGAAACGCCTGTCGTAATCCGAGTCCGGCTTGAGCATGCTGAAAAGGCGCCGGTCGGAGGTTTCGAAGCGCAGCAGGAAACGGTCGGCCCCGGCGGCGCGCAGCAGCCTGTACTCTTCGGCGGAGTACTCCCCTACGGAAAGGGTGATGGCCAGGCCGGTCTCGGTCTTTACTTTTTCCACTACGGCGGCCAGCTCCCTGGGCCCGTAATGGGGGTCTTCGCCGGACTGCATCACCACGGTTTGGTACTTCAGGCGGACGGCGGTGCGGGCGCAGTCCAGTATCTGCGCCGGGCTCAGGCGGTAGCGGCGCACTTTGGCGTTGCCGGCCCTTATGCCGCAGTAGTAGCAGCGGCGGCGGCAGTAGTTGGAGAACTCTATGAGGCCGCGCAGGTGTACGCCGTCGCCTACCTGCTCGCGGCGCACCTTGTCCGCCAGGGCATAGAGATCCGCCGGATCGCTATCCGGGTTGAGGGCGGCGATGATCTCATTTTTGTTCATATTTGGCCCGGCCCGGGCCCCCCTTCCGCAAAGGGTTCGCGGGGGAGCGCCACTGACAGCCCGCTGTTATTCAGAAGCATAGGTCCCGCTCGCCGCCTTCTATCCTTTTGTAGTAGGTTTCCAAAAGCTTCAGGGTCTCCGGAGGGAAATGCGCTCCGCGGTCGCGGATCTCGTTGATCTCGCGGCGGATCAGCGCTTCGCCTTTGGCCCTGGTGGCTTCGGAGGCGAAGTCGTCGAGCCATTCGCGGTAGGTGAGCACGGCGTTGAGCTTGCAGAAGCGGCTTTCATGCCCGCTCTTGAGCAGTTTCATGATGTGGTCGCCGGTGCGGCCGCAGCGGTAGCCGGAGGCGCAGAAGGAGGTGATGTGGCCCAGGTCGGCCAGCTCGCCTATCACCTCGTCGAGGGAGCGGGTGTCGCCCAGGATGAACTGCTGTTTCTCGGCTTCCTGCGCGCCGGCGCGCTCGGAGTAGGCGCCTATGCCTATGCGGGTGCTGGCGTCGCGCTGGGTGCACATGCCTATGACCTCGCGGATGGTCTCCGGGCGCTCGCGGGCGGTGACTATCATGCCGGCGTAGGGGACGGCCAGGCGCAGTACGGCCACCAGCTTCTTGAAATCGGCGTCGGAAACGTTGCGGAGGCTGGCCTCGGGCAGGCTGGTGCCGTCGGCGTTCTCCAGGCGCGGGAAAGAGATGGTATGCGGGCCGACGCCGAAGCGCGCTTCCAGTTCGCGCGCGTGCGCTACCAGGCCCAGCACTTCGAATTTCCAGTCGGGGTTGAGGCCGAAGAGGGCGCCCAGGGCCACGTCGTCTATGCCGGCGGCGAAGGCCCGGTGCATGACGTAGAGGCGCCAGCGGTAGTCGGCTTTGGGGGTGCCGCCGGGATGAAGTCTGGCGTAGAGCTCCCGGTCGTAGGTTTCCTGGAAGACCTGGTAGGTGCCGAGGCCGGCGGCCTTGAGCAGCTTCAGGTCCTCGACGTTCATGGGGGCGGCGTTGACGTTGACGCGGCGTATCTGGCCGAAGCCCTTGCGGGTGGGCACTTTGACGGCGTAGATGGTCTTCATGGCCTCGGCTATGTACTGCGCGCCGGTGGCGGGATGTTCGCCGGTGACGAAGATGAGGCGCTTATGGCCTATGCGCCCGGCGAGGGCTTCGGCCTCGGACCGGATCTCTTCCATGGAGAGTTTGCGGCGCACGGCCCCGGCGTTGCCGGTGCGGAAGCCGCAGTAGAGGCAGTTGTTGACGCAGAAGTTGGAGGCGTAGAGCGGGGCGAAGGTGATGACGCGGTTGTCGTAGACCTTGCGCTTGACATCGCGGGCGGCCTGGTAGATCTCTTCGAGCAGGCCGGGGTCGGTGACGGCCAGGAGCGCCGCGGCGTCTTCGGGCGGGAGGGCCTCGGAGACGGCGAGCGAACGGGCGAGGATCTCGCGGACGCGGTCGGCCGAAGGGGCCGGGGCGGCGAGCGCCGCTTTCAGCGCTTTATCGTCTATGAAGTCTTTGCCGTCTTTGAGGTAGTCTGCGTAGGTGTCTGCGTTAACGGTCACGGTTTGCATAAGGTCTCCTTGGTTCGGGGCCGCCAGGGTGTTACCCTGGGCCCCACACCCGGGGAACCGTTGCGCGGTTCCCCCGTCCCTTACGGGACGGGTCCCCCTCCCCAAGTGGGGCGTGCGGGTAACACCCCGCCGTCCCCTCCAAACAGCGCCTAGTGCACGGCTTCGGTTGCGACCGGCACCGGCGCGTCCTTGAGCGTCAGCTCGAAGGAGGTCCCTTCACCGTACTTGGACTGCACTTTTACGTCGCCGCCGTAAAGCTTTACCACTTTCTTGAGTATGGACAGGCCGAGGCCGCTGCCGTCGATGTTGCGGGTGTGCTCGTTCTTCATGCGCACGAATTCCCCGAACAGTTTGGCGAGCTCCTGCTCCGTCATGCCTATGCCGGTGTCCGAGCAGCGTATGGCTACGGCGCCGTCCTGGCGGGCCAGTTCGAGGACCGCCCGGCCGCCTTCGCGGTTGTACTTGACGGCGTTGGTCAGCAGGTTGGACAGGACCATGTCCACTTCGCCCGGGTCGGCCGTCATCAGCAGCTGCGCCGGGGCTTTGAGCTCCACCGTGACTTTTTTGGCTTCGGCCAGGGCGGCGATGTTCTCCAGTATGAGCCCGGCGGTCTTTACCAGGTCCACCTGTTCTATGGCGCGCCGTTTTTTGCCGGATTCCAGGCGGGTAAGGTCCAGCAGGTCCATGACGAGTTTTCTCATGCCGCCTATGCGGGTGACGCTGCGGTCCACCATGGCGTCGTAGGCGGCCAGCTCGGGGCCTTTCAGGCGCTCTTTCATGAGGTGCATGTAGCCTTCCACCGCGGCCAGCGGGCTCTTGAGCTCGTGCGCGAGGACCGAGATGAATTCGAAACGCACCTGGCGCTTCTCGTCCTCCAGCTTTTTGGCCTTGCGCTGCAGGTAGACGCTGCGCGCGGCCTTGGAGATGGTGGCGCGGAGTTCTTCCGGAGTAAAGGGCTTGGCCAGGAAGTCGAAAGCCCCGCGCTTGGTGGCGGTGACCGCCACTTCCAGCGAGGCGAAGGCCGTTATCATGATGGTCAGGAAATCCCCCGCCCCCGGGGCGGCTGCCAGCACGTCTATGCCGGTCATGTCCGGCAGTTTATAGTCCAGGAGCAGGATGTCCGGGCTCTTGGCTTTCAGCGCGGCCAGGGCTTCGTCGCCGGTGGAGGCGCTGCGCACGGCGAAGGTGACGGTCTCGCTGAAGTCGGGCAGGGGCACGCTGAAGCCTTCCAGGGAGCGTTCCGCCCCCGCGCGCATGCCGGCCTCGTCGTCGACGATGAGTACGTCCAGCTGGTGGACGGGCAGGGGGTCAGGCATGACGCTCACCCGCGCCCATAAGGCGCTTAAGTTCGCTCTTGAGCTGCTCGAAGCGCAGTTCCTTGTGGATTATGGCGTCGGCCTTTATCCAGGTCTTGGGGTCATGGGCCTTGTCGAAGTAGAAGCCGGTCTCCTTGGTGACCGAGGTCACGATGACCACCGGGATACTGGGGTCCATCTTCTTTATCTTGTGGCTCAGCACGAAGCCGGAATCGGGGTTCTCCATCATCAGGTCCAGGACGGCGGCCTTGAAATTGCCGGGCCGGATGAGAGGCTCGGCCTCTTTCTGGGTGGAGGCGCTGACCACTTCGTAGTCTTCGCTTTCGAGGTAGATCTTCATCTGTTCCATCATATCCGGGTCGTCTTCCACTACCAGGATCTTTATTTTGTTCTTGTCGGTCATAGTATTCTCCTGTCGCCGCTTAGATCATTTGCCCGCGGTCTCCGCTTTCATCTTGATCGCCCCGGCGTCGCGCGCCACGCGGGGCAGTTTTACCGTAAAGGTGGTGCCCGTCGGGCCCTTGGCCGGGTCGGAGTTGCTCTCTACCGCGATGCTGCCGCGGTGCACTTTGATGATGCCGTAAGAGACCGCCAGCCCCAGGCCGGTCCCCTTGCCTATCTGCTTGGTGGTGAAGAAAGGCTCGAAGATCTTCTTGGCATTCTCCGGCTTTATGCCGCAGCCGGTGTCCGAAACGCTGAAGCAGACGCTTTCGCGCTCGGGGAAGGTGCGGATGGTGAGCGCGCCGGCGCCGCCCATGGCTTCCAGGGCGTTGGTCACCAGGTTGGTAAGCACCTGGATTATCTGGTCGGGGTCCATCTCGGCCTGCAGGTCCTCGCCGGAGCGGTCCACGGTCAGCTTCAGCGTGGCCGGGACCGACGCCGTCTTGAAATAGTTGTCGATGAGGCGTACCAGGCTGGTCTGGCGGAAGAACGGCTTGTTCTTGCGGGCGAAGTTGAGCAGCCCGCCCACGATCTTCTTGCAACGGTCGGCCTGCTCGGTTATCATCTTGGCGTCGGCGAAGACGCGGGTGTCCTTCTGGCACTGTTCGGCCAGCAGGTGGGCGTAGAGCAGCACCACGCCGAGCGGGTTGTTGAGCTCATGGGCCACTCCGGCGGCCAGCTGGCCCATGCTGGCGAGCTTTTCCGACTGCATCAGGGCCTGCTTGGTCTTGGCCAGCTGGTTGTAGGAGACCGTCAGTTCGTCGGCGGTGGTCTTGAGCCGGTCTATGGTGTAGGGGAGGCACATTTCGCTTTCGGCTATGCCGCGGATGATGGCCACGGCGTGCTCCACGCAGGTGGGGTAGCCGCAGGCGCCGCAGTTCAGTTCGTCCTCCGGCCTGGTCTTGCCCATCTTGGCCAGGACGGCCTTGAGCTCCTCGCCGGCCGGCAGTTTCATGCGCCGGTCCTCGGCTTCGAAGGAGGCGCCGTAGTTCAGGCCGCGGAAGCGGCGCACGCTCTCTTCCCAGTCGTTGAGGCGGATGCTGAAATAGCTTTTGCGGGCGTAGCGGCGCAGGGCGGCCTCGCGCGCGTGCTTGGAGGACTTTACGCTGATGCCGGGGCCCATGATGCAGCCGTTGCAGCAGAGCAGGTCTATGAAATCGGCGTCGATGTCTCCGTGCTCCATGTTCTTGAGCACTTCCGGGAAGTTCTCCAGCCCTTCCGAAGAGAGGAAGCGGCCGCTCAGCAGGTCCTCTTCGAGTTCGGCGGAGTTGAGCAGGCCGCCGCCCATGGGGTAGAGCACGCCCTTGGCGGGATGCGGCGGGTCGAACTGGGCGTCCAGGGCGCTGTTGCGGTCCACGCCGGCGTCCTTGAGGATGGTGCGCAGCTCCACGAAGGTTATGGATTCCGCTATGTCGGCCAGGTTGCGGGCGGTCTCTTCCTTCTTGGCCACGCACGGCCCGATGAAGACCACTTTTACTTCGGGACCGTACATGTCGTGTATGACCCGGGCCTCGGCCACCATGGGGGAGACTATGGGCGCGAGGCTGCCCACCAGGGCCGGGTGGTATTTTTCCACGAAGGAGACCACTGCGGGGCAGGCGGTGCTGATGAATTTTTTGCCGGGGTTCTCGTTGATGAGCTTGCGGTACTGCAGGGAGACCATGTCCGCGCCGAAGGCCACTTCGCAGACATGTTTGAAGCCGAGGGCCTTTAACATGCCGGCGAACCGCAGGGGGTCTATCCCGCCGAATTCAACGGGGAAACTTGGGGCCAGGGCGGCGGCGACGGGCGCGCCGCTCTTGAGGAGGGCTTTTACGGCGCGGATGGAGTCCAGGGTCTCTTTGGCGCCGCGGCTGCACATGAGCACGCAGTTGGCGCAGCCTATGCAGCGCTCCTTTATGACCTCGGCCTGGCCGCCGGAGATGCGGATGGCCTTGGCGGGGCAGCCGCGCACGCAGGTATAGCACGCCTTGCAGCGTTCTTTGATGGTCCTTACTAGTGGCTCGCTATCGGGTGTCATAATCGTTGTCTGACTTAAGTCCTGAGCTATTAGTGGCGCCCGGGATATTGCCCCACGCACCCTGGAAGATGGAAACCCTTGCGTCGGTTTCCCCCCCTTCCGCAAAGGGTGCGCGGGGCAATATCCCGGGCACCCTTCTGCTGTCTACGTTAGGTCCGCCGCCTTGCGCCTGGCGTACTTAGTGTGCAGGAGGTGGTGGCTCTTCTCGCCGAGGGGCTTGCCGAGGAAGTCCTTGTAGAGGGCCTGCACGGCCTTGTTGGCGTGCGAGGTGCGGATCTTCTCGGAGGCGTCGATATTGTACAGGGCGCGCATGCGCTCGGCTACGGCGGCCTTGTTGCGGGCGAAGGGCTGGCCGCCGCCGTTGATGCAGCCGCCGGGGCAGGTCATGATCTCTATGAAGTGGAGGTCCTTCCTGCCGTTCTTGATCTCTTCCAGCAGTTTGCGGGCGTTGCCCAGGCCGCTGACGGCCGCTACCCCGGCTTCCAGGGCGCCGATCTTGAGGCGGGCTTCCTTGATGCCGTTCTGGCCGCGCACGGCTTCCACCTTGAGGGTGCCCAGTTCCTTGCCGGTGAGCAGGTAATGGGCGGTGCGCAGGGCGGCTTCCATGACGCCGCCGGAGGCGCCGAAGATCTTGCCGGCGGTGCTGCGGTCCCCGAAGGGCATATCCGGCTCTTCGGGCTGCAGGGTCTTAAGGTCTATGCCGTAAATGCGCAGCAGCTGGGCCAGTTCGCGCGTGGTCACCACCGCGTCGATGTCGGGGGTGCCGTCGCGGCCCATCTCGGGGCGGGTCACTTCGAATTTCTTGGCGGTGCAGGGCATGACCGAGACGCTGTACATCCTGGCCGGGTCGAGCCCCTGCTTTTTGGCGTAGTAGGTCTTGATCATGGCTCCCAGCATCTGCTGCGGGCTCTTGCAGGTGGAGAGGTTGGGCAGCAGTTCGGGATAGAAGGTCTCCACGAACTTTATCCACCCGGGCGAGCAGGAGGTGAACATGGGCAGCGGGCCGCCGGTCTTTATGCGGTGCGCCAGTTCGCTGGCCTCCTCCATGATGGTCAGGTCGGCCGCGAAGGAGGTGTCGAAGACGGCCTTGAAGCCCATCTTGCGGAAAGCCGCGGTCATGACGCCGTTGACGTCGGTGCCGGCGGGCAGGCCGAACTCCTCGGCGAGGGACACGGAGATGGACGGGGCGTGCTGCACCACCACGTGCAGTTTCTTGTCGGAGAGGGCTTCCATGACCGCCTGGATGTCGCTCTTCTCCATCAGGGCGCCGGTGGGGCAGACGTTGATGCACTGCCCGCAGTTGACGCAGGAGGAGACGTTGAGGCTGGAGTCGAAAGCGCAGCCGATGGAGGTGTCCGAGCCGCGCTTTACGAAGTCTATGCAGGAGACGCCCTGCACCTCCTCGCAGACGCGCACGCACTTGCCGCAGAGAATGCACTTGTCGGGGTCGCGGGAGATGGAGGGGCTGGAAATATCCAGGGGCTTCTTCTTCTTGGCCACGGGGAAGCGGCGGCCGGTCACGCCGTAGTCGCGGCTGAGGCGGTTAAGCTCGCAGGTGGGCTGCTTGGCGCAGTAGAGGCAGTCGTCGGGATGAGAACCCAGCAGCAGTTCCACCACGGTCTTGCGGGCGTTTATGACGCGCGGGCTGTTGGTGAGGATCTTCATCCCCTCGGCCGCCGGGAAAGAGCAGCTGGGCAGGAGGTTGCCCTGGCCTTCCGCTTCTACCACGCAGATGCGGCAGGCGCCGGAGGGCAGCATGCCTTCCATGTGGCAGAGGGTGGGCACATGCACGCCTTCGCGGCGCAGCACGGTGAGCAGGGTTTCCCCCGCCTGGGCTTCTACGGTCTTTCCGTTCACGGTGAGTTTCATGGTGGTATCCTCAAGCGGCGCTGACGGCCTTGAATTTGCAGACGGTCCTGCAGGAACCGCAGGAAATGCACTTCTCGGCTATGATGTAGTGGGGCACTTTGGGCTTGCCCACTATGGCCTGCGTGGGGCAGCCTTTCATGCAGAGCGTGCAGCCTTTGCACTTTTCCGCGTCTATGGAGAATTCCAGCATCTCGGTGCAGGCGCCGGCGGGGCACTTGCGCTCGAAGATGTGGGCTTCGTATTCGTCGCGGAACCAGCGCAGGGTGCTGAGCACCGGGTTGGGGGCGCTCTGCCCCAGGCCGCACAGGCTGGTCTCGCGGATGACCTGGCTCAAGTCCTCCAGGTTCATGATGCCTGAGAAGCGGGCCAGGGCGTCGGCGTCCTTTTCGCCGCGGCGGTGGCGGGTGATGGCTTTCAGGATCTCCAGCATGCGCAGCGTGCCTTCGCGGCAGGGAATGCACTTGCCGCAGCTCTCGCGCTTTATGAAGTCCATGAAGTACTTGGCCACGTCCACCATGCAGGTTGTCTCGTCCATGACCACGAGGCCGCCGGACCCCATCATGGCGCCCACGGTCTTGAGGGACTCGTAGTCCACCTGGATGGTCATGTGGCTCTGGGGGATGCAGCCGCCCGACGGGCCGCCTATCTGCACGGCCTTGAACCCCAGGCCGTTCTCTATGCCGCCGCCTATGTCGAAGACGATCTCTTTGAGCGTGGTGCCCATCGGGATCTCCACCAGACCGGTGCGGTTGACCTTGCCGGAGAGGGCGAAGACCTTGGTGCCTTTGGACCCCTTGGTGCCGATGGCGGCGAAGGCCGCCGGGCCCTGCGAAATTATCTCGGGGACATTGGCGAAGGTCTCCACGTTGTTGATGACGGTGGGCTTGCCGAACAGCCCCTTTACCGCCGGGTACGGCGGGCGCGGCTTGGGCATGCCCCGCCGGCCTTCTATGCTGTTCATCAGCGCGGTTTCCTCTCCGCAGACGAAGGCGCCCGCGCCCATCTTTATGATGACGTCCAGGTCGAAGCCGCTGCCGTAGATGTTCTCTCCCAGCAGGCCGTAGGCCTTGGCGTCCGCTATGGCTTTTTTCAGGTTCTTGATGGCCAGCGGGTACTCCGCGCGGATATAGATGTACGCCTTGGAGGCGTGGATGGCGTAGGCGCCGATGGCGATGCCTTCCAGCACGCGGTGCGGGTCGCCCTCTATGACGGAGCGGTCCATGAAGGCGCCGGGGTCCCCCTCGTCGGCGTTGCAGATGATGTATTTCTGGTCGGCGTCGGAGGAAAGGGCTATCTTCCATTTCTTGCCGGTCGGGAAACCGCCGCCGCCGCGGCCGCGCAGGCCGCTGGCCTCTATCACGTCGCAGGCCTGGATCGGCGTCATGGTGTGGATCACCTTCAGGAAAGCCCCGTAGCCGCCTCGGGCGATATGTTCCTGTATGGAGAGCGGGTCCACTATGCCCACGTGCTTGAGCACGAAGCGCAGCTGTTTGGCGAAAAAGGGATGGTCGCTGAGCAGCGGGACTTTGGGCCACTTCTTGCCCCCGTCCTCGAATTGGCCGAGCAGGTGCTCCTTGAGAGGGGCCCTGTCCTTGAAGACGGAATCCAGGAGGGCCGGGGTTATGTCGCCGGTGGCGGCCTGGAAGCCTACCCTCGCGTGGCCCGGCAGCTGTACGTCCAGCAGGGGCTCGGCGGCGCAGAGGCCGATGCAGCCCACCTCCAGGATATCAGCTTCCAGCTTGTTGTCCTTCAGGTATTTCCTGGCCGCTTCCAGGGTCTTTGCGGCGCCGGCGGCCAGGCCGCAGGTGCCGGCTCCCACGTAGATTATGGCGCGCTCGGCGCTCTCGCGGCGCAGAGCCGCGGCCTTTTGGGCGTAATCCTCCGAGCCGAAGGCGCGGGTGAGAAAAGCCTTGCGGGCGGAGGCCGGGATCCCGGCGAGATTGTTGTCTATTAAACCGTTATTTTGCGGCATTTGAGTTCTCCGTTTTCCTGATGTCGTCCACTAGTTTGCGGAGTTTGTCGGGGGTGATCTTGGCGTGGAACTCCCCGTTAAGGCTGATGACCGGGGCCAGGCCGCAGGCGCCTATGCAGGCCACCACTTCTATGCTGAAAAGCCCGTCGCGGGTGGTGTCCCCCGCTTTAATGCCCAGGACCTCTTCGCACATCTTGAGCACGGCCGCCGAGCCCTTTACGTGGCAGGCGGTGCCGCGGCAGATCATGATGTGGTACCTGCCCACCGGTTTGAACCTGAACTGGTTGTAGAACGTGGCCACCCCGTAAACCTTGCTGGCGGGGATATTGAGGTGTTTGGCCACCTTCAGCGCGGCGGGCTTGGAGATGTAGCCGTCCGCGGCCTGGACGTCCTGCAGGATCGGTATCAGCTTGTCCCTCTTGGCGAAGCTGTAGTTTTCCAGGACCTTGTCCACTTTGCTCGGGGCGCTCATGGTGTTACTCCTTAAGTTTGCTCTTGCGGGCGAAATACGCCACTTTTTCTATCGAAAGCGTGATGTCCAGCTGTTCCAGGAAAACGCCCGGCGGCAGTTTCAGCTGTACCGGCGCGAAGTTCACAATGCCGCGGACCCCGGAACGCACCAGGATGTCTGCCGCCTCCTGCGCGGAGGCGGCGGGCACCGTTATGATGCCTACCGCCGCCTTTTCGCGTGAGACGGTCTTTTCCAGCTGGCCGATATGGTGCACCTGGCAGCCCGAGTAGACCCGGTCGGTCTTTTCCGGGTCCTGGTCGAAAGCCGCCACTATGCTGAGGTTGGGCCTGCGCTTGAGGAAGTAGGAAAGTATGGCCTTTCCGAGGTTGCCCACCCCCACCAGCACCATCTTGGTAAGCGACGCGGATTCCAGGTGCGAGTAGAGCTCGGTCATGAACTCCTTTATGGGATAGCCCCGCTGCGGGGTCCCCTTGAGCTTGAAGTTCATCAGGTCTCGCCGGACCTGCTCCGGCGAAACCCCCACCGCTGCCGCCAGTTCATGCGAGAAGACATGCTCAGAACCCGCCTCCAGGCGGTTGTGGAGGAACTGACAGTAGCGGAAGAACCGCTCTACGGTGCGCTGGGGTATCCTTGTCATATCGCTCCTTACTTGGTGCGGCCTTCCACGTTGACCTGCTCCTTTTTAAGGGCGAGCAGTTCTTTCACCCTGGCCAGGAACTCTTTGGGCTTTATGGGTTTCTCCATGAAGGCGTCCACCGGCAGGAACTCCCCGTCCTTTTCCCCGAACTTCTGGGGCGAAGTTTCGTTCACGGAGGTGAGCATCATGATGGGCACGTACTTCAGGGCCTCGGTGCGGCGGAACTTCTGCGCGGTGGTGAAGCCTTCCGTGGAGTCGTCCATCATGACGTCCAGTATTATCAGGTCCGGCTTTGCCTTGGCGGCCTTCTCGAACCCTTCCTTGCCGTTGATCGCCGTCACAACGGTGTGACCGGCCCCCTGCAGGACCACTTCGCAGGTGTCCAGGATGTCCTTATCGTCGTCTATGCAGATTATCTTTGCCATACTTTCCTCCGGGTCTTAGCGTTTGAAGTGTAACGTTTACTGCCGCATCGTTATTTAATAACGTTAATTAAGTAACGTTGACTACAGAAATAGTATACGTCATCGTTTGTATTTTGTCAATACCTATTTTAAAGCGTGGATTTAACGTCGGGAGAGCATCGTTAACGGTCCGTTACACAGTGCCGGAAAGACGCGGGCGGAGCTTGGCCGGCGGCCGCGCGCGCCGCCTCCCCCGGCCGGGCTTGGTAACGCTGCCCGCCTTCCCCCCCCAGGGCCCCGGGGCGGTAAAAAAACGGCCCTTCCGCTGGGAAGGGCCGTCTATTCTGGCGGTCTGGAGGGCGCTACAGTTTGAACTTTGGCAGTTTCAGTTTGCCCGGGGCGGCCGTCTGTTTCAGTTTTTTCTCCAGGTCGCCGGTAAAGCCTCCCAGGGACTTTTCCCCGGCGCCCAGCTTTTCCTTCAGCTCGGCTTCCTTGCCGCTCGTCAGGGCGTCCAGTTTCTTCTTGTACGGTTCCAGGGCCGCGTCCACCTTCTTGGCGGCCTCGTCCTGCGCTTTTTTCAGCTCGGCCCCCAGGGCCTTCGAGAAACCCGCGGAGAGCGCGGCCGCCAGGTCCGTCTCTACCGAGAACTTCGGCTCTCCGACGGTGCCAGAGAGGTCGGACCAGATGGCCGCCGAATTGAGGCCGCTGAAGGAGCCCAGCAGCGCGGTCCTCACCTGGGGCGTCTTTACGGAATCCGCCCTGGGGGCGAAGGAGGCCCCGGCGATATTAAAAGCCGCGCGGCCGGAGAGCTTCTCCCCTTGCGTGGCGAATTTTCCGTCGAAGTTGCCGGTCCCGCCGACTGTCACGGAGATGGAACTGTCCGACCCCAGCTTAAGGTCCTTTACCTGCATCCCGGAATAGACGGCCAGCACCCGCGTCTTTACGGTCTCGCCGGTGGCGTCGGCCAGGGCGTTGACCTCCAGCCTGCGCGGGCCCCTGGCGCCTTTGATCTCGGCTA
The DNA here is from genome assembly GCA_023701245.1 of Elusimicrobiales bacterium. Lineage (GTDB taxonomy): Bacteria > Elusimicrobiota > Elusimicrobia > Elusimicrobiales > UBA9959 > UBA9959. The sequence goes on from JAMPXK010000006.1 coordinate 25,872, forward strand.
CCAGCGGCCGCCCGTAGACCTTGGGCTGCGTGGTAATGCCCTCTACGCGGCCGGCGTACTCCAGCGGTTCCTCGAGGCCCAGCTCCCCGGAGAGCGCCAGCTCCCTTATAAGGAAAGAGGGCCAGGACTTCTCCCTGGGGAAGTGCACCACCCGGCCGCGGGCGGCTTCGCGGGCCAGGGTTTTGGCCGTGGCGCTCTGGGGCATGTAGCGGCGGGCGATAGCCAGCCACTTCAAACCTTTTTGGGTCTTTTCGGCTATGGCCGGGCCCGCCAGCATCTTGGCGAGGGACTCTTTGTCCAGGGACGGCAGTTTCATCCTGCCCATCACGGCGGCCGTATCTTTGCGGCGGGCCTCCTCCACGGCTTTCATGCCCGCCCTGGCTTCCGCCAGTTTGGTTTCCAGCTCGGCCTTATCCTTCTTGAAGTCCGCGGAAAGCTTCTTAAGTTCTTTGCCGGCCGCCGCGTAATCCTTGGCCTGCTTGGCGAAATTGGTCTCCGCCCTGGCCTTCTCGTAATCCGCCTTCAGGGCGTCCATGCGGGCCTGGTAGCGCTGGAAATCGGCTTTCTCGAAGAGCTTTTTATAGTCCTCCTCGTATTTCTTTTCCAGCTCCCGGGCCAGCCTTACGGATTCCAGCGAGTCCGCGTCCACTTTGTAGGCGGCCATCGCGTCGGATTTGACGTCGGCCGCACGGTCCAGCGCGAAATCCCGGGAAGACGCTTTCATTTCCCTGGTAAAGGCGGACTCTTCTTCCTTGACGAAAGGCAGGCGCGCGGAGGTCTTGCGCGGGGTGCCGAATTTGAGGCCGGCCAGGGAGGCTTTATCCACCACGATCTTTTTTTCGAGCAGCGGCCGCCCTTCCATCCTGAACTCCAGCAGGGAGAATTCGCAGAGGTTGGAGAACTCCGCATTGGCGTCGCCCACGCTCACCTCGCGTACGGCCATGGAAGGCGGCAGCAGGGTGGTTTTCACGGAGGCGATCTCGGCCCTGGCCCCGGCGGCCTTCTCCAGGCCCTTTACCAGGCCCCACTTCAGCAGGGGGTCGAAAGCGAAGAAAAAGAAGGCCCAGACCAGCAGCAGCAGGACAAGGCGGGGCGCGATGTAGGACCAGCGCATATTACACCCCCTCCTTGAAGTACCAGTCGAAGAGGAACGAGGCTTTCATGCCTTTCACTACCCTGGAATTCATGACCTGGTCCCGGAATTTTTCGTTGTAGAAGACCCCGAAACGGCGGCCGGCGAAATAGACCGGGACAAAGAGCGCCGCGCCCGCGGTCAGGCCTCCCAGCAGTACCGTGTTATTGAAGGCGGTCCAGGGCAGTACCGGCATATTGTAGAGCGCGGTCCACAGCGGGGCCAGAGCGTCGGCCGTCAGCAGTGCGTAGCCGAGCGGGTCGGTAAGTTTGTCCGCCAGCGGGTTGACGAAGGAGACCAGGAACATGGCGATGAGGCCCATGGGGATGTTCACCTTGAGCGCCATGAGCAGCACCAGCAGCAGTTGCGCCGTCAGGTTGCCCTTGGGGATGAGGCCTATTACGAAGCCGAGCGCGATGCCCCAGCCTATCTGGGACGGATCGGTATCGGAGGTGAGGCCTTTGATGAATTGACGCAGGATTCCTAGTGGGTTCATCCTTAAAATATATAAAACATCGCCGGCCTCGGCAAGCCGGTTCTGCCGGTTTTTGTATAATTTGGGCGTGGCAAACTTGGAACTCCTGCTTATAGCGCTCGGCCTCTCTATGGACGCCTTCGCGGTCGCCGTGGCCAGCGGCGCTACCATGAAGCGCCTGCACCTGCCTCACGCCCTGAAGATGGGTTTTTTCTTCGGCGCCTTCCAGGCCCTTATGCCGGTGCTGGGCTGGCTGGCCGGGCTGGGGATGCGGAGCTTTATCTCCGGCGTGGACCATTGGATAGCTTTCGTCCTGCTGACCGGTATAGGCGGGAAGATGCTTTACGAGGCTTTCCGGATAAAGGAAGAGGAAGACTGCGGCGGGCCCAAGACCTGTCCTTTCGATAACGGGACCCTGACGGTACTGGCCATCGCCACCAGCATAGACGCGCTGGCGGTCGGCATAACTTTCTCGGTGCTGCAGGTCTCCATAATCTCGCCGGTCCTGGTGATAGGCCTGGTGACCTTCCTGATGTCCGTCGCCGGGGTTAAAATGGGGTCCGCCGGCGGCCATTTCTTCGAACATAAAATGGAAGCCGCCGGCGGGTTGATCCTGATCGCAATAGGGCTGAAGATCCTGCTCGGGCACCTCGGGGTCTTTTAACCCTTACTTGTCCTTTTCCCTGAACCACTTCTCCTTGCCATAGAGCTTCTGTATGCAGTCCTCGCACAGGCCGTGCGTAAAGCGCGCGTTGGACCGTTCCTCCAGGTAAACCTCCACTTTCTGCCAGAAGCCTTTGTCGTCGCGGATCTTCTTGCAGTTGGCGCAGATGGGGATGAGCCCCTGCAGGGTCCGGACTTCCTTCAGGGTATCCTCCAACTGGGCGTTCTTGCTGATGATCTGGATGTGACCGGTCACTATCTCGCTGAATTCCTCCATCAGGCGGACGATAGGGCCCTCGAAGTTGTTGGGTTTTTTGTCGAACAGGCAGATGCTGCCGAAGATGTCCCCGTCGGGATTGAAGATCGGCACGCCGGCGTAGGCGACAAAGCCCGCCCTGGCGCCTTCGCTATCCTTCCAGAAATCGCTTTTGGTGGCGTCCGGGATGATGAGCTTTTCCCTGGCCTGGATGACGGCCGCGCAGTAGATGCGCAGGCCCTGGCCCATGTCTATTCGGGCGTCTTCCTTGAAGGTGGCGTCATTGCCCTGGCTTGCCCCGATTATGCGCAGGGAATTGTCCTCCACGATATTGATGGTGGCGGCGGGCACCTGCGCCACCTGGGCCAGCAGGTCCGCGATGTTGCGCCACTTGAGGACGGCTATGTCCGGGATCTGTGCGTGTTTCTTTTCGGGCATGGTTGCTTCCTAGACCGGCAGCTTTGAAACCGTGGCCCAGTACATCTCGAAGCGGCGGGCCAGTTCGAGGAATTCCTCCAGGGAGGCGGGCTTGGTGATGTAGGAGGCCGCCCCGTTCTCGTAGCTGCGCACGATGTCCTCGTGGCGCGAGGAGGTGGTCAGCATGACCACGGGGATGCCGCGCAGGGCGGGGTCGCCCTTCAGGCGCTTGAGCACCGTCATCCCGTCCATGAGGGGCAGGGTGATGTCCAGCAGTATCAGCGCCGGCTTGAAGGGTTTTTTTCCCGTATGGCGCCCGGAGGCGGCCAGCAGGTCCAGCGCTTCCTGGCCGTCACGGGCCACCTGCACGTCGTTGATGACCTTGAATTCCTTGAAGGCGCGCTGCGCTATAAGTACGTCGTCCTCGTTGTCCTCCACCAGCAGTATGCTGAGGTTTTCCTGTTCGTTCGCCATGGGGTGTGCTCTCCTTGTTAAGGTCTGTTCCTGAGGTCGGCGGGTATCAGGAAGTAGAATACGGATCCCGCCCCCTCTTTCGACTCCACCCAGACCTTGCCGCCGTGTTCTTCCACGATCTTTTTGACTATAGCCAGTCCCGCGCCCGTTCCCCCGCCGAACTCCTGGCGGGAATGCAGGCGCTTGAACATCTTGAAGATCTCCTCGTAGTACTGGGCGGGAATGCCTATGCCGTTGTCGCTTACTGAAAATTTCCAGTAGTATTCCCCGAACCTCTCCGCCGCTACCCGCACACTCGGGGCCGTGCTGGTATTGTACTTCAGGGCGTTGGCTATAAGGTTCTGAAAGACCTGGCGCAGTTTGACCGGGTCGCCGAAGAGCGTGGGCAGCCCCGGCGCCAGCGTTATCTGCGCCTTCTTCTCCTCTATGGCGCTGGCCAGGCTGGCCTCCGCTTCGGCGGCCAGGACGGCGGTGGAGGTGTCTTCGTACGGGTTGCGCACCCGCGCCAGGCGCGCGTAGCTCAGCAGGTCGTCTATCAAGCGCCGCATTCTCGAGGAGGCTTTGGAGATCCTGCCCAGGTAGTCGGCCGCCTGGGGTTCCAGCTTCTTGGCGAAATCGGCCAGCAGGATATTGGAGAACATCTCTATGCCGCGCAGCGGCTCTTTGAGGTCGTGGGAAACGGTGTGGGCGAAGGCGTCCAGTTCGCTGTTGACCATTTCCACTTCTTTAAGGTACTGCGTGAGTTTTGCTTCCGACTGCTTGTGCTGGGTGGTGTCCTTGAGTATGATGACCGCTTCGCGGCGGCCCGCCCCCCCGGTGAAGGCGGCCGACAGCATGACCGGGATGCGGCTGCCGTCTCCGGCCTTGAAAAGCAGGTCCATCTCCTTGGTGTGCCCGGTCCAGGACAGCAGGCTGAAAGGTTCCACGCCGCCGTCGGCCTGCGGTTCCAGGAGGTCCTTGATGTTCAGCGGGGTCTTGAAGTCGTGCCCCGAGAAGACGTGGGCGGCCATGTTGGCCTTCAGGATCTTACCCTCCTCGTCCGTGATGATAAGGGGGTCCGGCATGCTCTCCAGCAGGGAATCCAGGTACTGCTTGGAAACCGTGGTCTCGGCCAGGCCTTTGGCCAGCTTATTGAAACTGATAGCTACGTCGCCGAGTTCGTCTCCGGAGATGACGGGGATGAGCACGTTGTAGTCCCCGTCGCGTACCTTGCGTATGCCGGTGCGCAGCTGGTTGAGCTGCCCGAGGACTATGCGCACGAACAGGGCCGACAGCCCCAGCGCCGCGGCCGCGATAAGGACCGCGATTAGGATCAGCCTGTAGATGATGGAGGTTTCCGCCTTTTTGGCGTGCGTGAGCGGCAGGCCGGCGTACAGGAAGCCGGCCGGGGCCGCCCCGCCCCCGAGCCCCTCGAAAAGGATATCCTCGTTGGAAGGCTTATCCTTCTTGCGCAGGGGCAGCAGGATCTCCACCGTTTCTTCCCCGTTGTAATCGGCCCGGCGGAAACGGGCCTTTTCTACCGGAGAGGGCGAGTCGAAAAGCCGGCTTTTAAGGACGGTGCCGGTAAGGGCCACGTTGGTGTGCGCCACGATGGTCCCGTCCGTGGCGACTACGGCGGCGTAGAGGGCCCCGGTCTTCTGCCCGAACAGGTGCAGGGCCTTTATCGCTTCAAGTTCGCTGCGGGCGGCCAGGGCTTTCTGCAGGGGCGCGGAAACGTCGCCGGCGGCCGCCGCGGCGTTATCCGTTATCTGGGCGCTCAGGGCCTCCGTGACGGCCTTGCCGGAAAAATGGATGTTCACCCACAGCGAGACGCCCACCAGCACGAGGATAAAAGAGAAGATCTTGAAATGGAGTTTCATGGGAAGAGGTAATTGGCCCGGCGCAGTATCTCGGGGGTGAGCTGCAGCTTGCACTTGCGGGCTGCGGAGGCGTTCAGCGTAAGTTCCACCGCCGGCGGGAAGATGATCTCCGGCAGTTTTTCGCCGGCCCTGAGGGCCAGGACGGCCCGCGCCGCCGTTTCCCCCATATCCTTGAAGCTGACGCCGATGGAGGCCGCCGCCCCTTCGCGGGTCATCCCCTTGGTGGAGCCGTAGAACGGGATGCCGTTGTCCCAGGAGAAGTCCCGCATGATCATCAGATTTTCCGGGGTCAGCAGCAGCGGGTCGGGAGGGAGCCAGAAGGCGTCGGCCGTTCCCCTGGTCTGCCGCAGCAGCGAAGGCATATCCTCTATCGAAGGCACTTTTACGGCGGTGACGGCTATGCCGTGCGCGGCGCCTTCCTTTGTCAAATTATCGTCGAAATTCCCGAAGACCGGGGTCATCCAGAAAACGCGCAGGCGCCGTATGCCTGGCTGCAGTTCCTTTATCCTTAAAAAAATTTCCGTGAAAGAAGGGATCAGGCTGATCTTCGCGCCCTTGGTCCTGCCCGCCGGGTCGCTGACAAAGATCCCCGGAGCCATGCAGTAGACCACTTGCAGCGGGGCCGGGTAGGAATAGTTGGCCGCTTTTCCCCCGAAAGCCACCACGATGTCGGCAGCGGGCGGGAAGGAGGGTTTGCCTGCGGCCAGGTTGGAATAGGGTACCTCGCTGCCGTAAGCGGCCTGGAAAGCGGAAAAAGCTTCCATGTAGGCGCCGCCGTCGGAGGACAGTACGGCCACCGTCTCCCCGGCGAGAACGGCCGCCGGACAGGCCAGCAGCAGGCAGAGTGCCAGCGGGCGGCTAGAATTCATAGGCCGCCTTCAAGAAGATCTCGCGCGAGGCGGCAGGCAGCGGCGCGTGACCGCCGGTGTAGGGCTGTATATAGGCGTAGTTGGACTTGAAGACGTCCTTTATTCCCAGGTTCAGCGTCAGGCGCGGCAGCAGGCGGTCTTTCGCCTGGAGGTTAAGGTCCGCTATAACGCGCTCTCCGAAAGACCGCAGGGCCCCGTCCCCGGCGTAGCCGTAGCGGCGGGACAGGTAAATGGCCGAAGGGTTGGCGCTGAAGCCCTTGCCAAGGGGCAGGGAGGCGCCGGCGACGAACTTATGCCGGGGAAAGCCCAGCAGGCAGCTGCCGTGTGCCGGAACGCTGTAGACGTCCACCCGGTTGCCGCGGGCGGCGTAGGTCTGGTAGGCCAGGTCGGCGCGGTAAGTGCCGCTCTTGAATTTAACCGCCACGCCCATGCCCCGCGTGCCGGTCCTGTCGTAATTGCGGTAGGTTTCCGCGTTGTTGACGTAGGTGAAGATTATCGGCCGCTTTATGGTGGTCTGGAAGAGATTGGCGGAGAAGTACAGCGTTTCCGAGGCCTTATAGCCGGCTTCCAGTTCCGCGGAGGTGGCCTTTTCGGGCTTGATCTCTATCCCGTTGTCCGAGGCCAGGCGGATGTTCTCTATGGCCGGGGCGCGGAAAGCCTGGCTGTAGATGGCCTTGAAGTTGAAATCGTTGAACAGCCGGGTGACGGCGAAACGCGGCACCAGCGAGGCGCCGTACTGGGAGTGTTTGTCGTAGCGGGCGCCGACCACAAAATTGGCGGCGGCGGGATTGAAACTGCCCTGGCCGAAGAAAGCGTAATTGTCGAAGTTCGCCTCCTCCTTGCCGCTAGCGTACCGGGAGGGCGCGGCGGTGAGCTCGTCCACCTTCACCCCGTCGTGAAAGTACTCGCCGCCGGCCAGCACTTCGGCGCCGGTCCCGAAGCTCCGGAAGGCCGTGAACGCCGCGGTGACGCGCTGCGTCTTCTTGTCGTAGGCGAAATATTCGTCCTTTTCAAGCCAGGCCATGGTCCTGGCGTAGCTGAGGCGCGGCTCCAGCTTTACCAGCCAGGGCAGGTACAGGGTGTGCTTGAATTCCGCGAAAACGGAAGGGAACTGCACCTTGGCGGACCCGGTGGAAAGCACTTCCCCGAAATGGTCCCTCTCCCGAAGGGTGTAGCTGTCGAGGATGAGGCGCAGGGAAGTGTCTTTGCCGGCCGCCTGCAGGTTGAGGCTGCGGGGGCGCAGGTCGGAGGCGCGGTTCATGCTGTAGGAGGTCCCGGAGAAATCCGTGTAGCGGCGGTCGCTGCGCTGGGCTTCTCCCCAGTGGGCCTTGCCGGAGATCTCGGTGCCGTTGAAAACCTTGCCGAAGGCGTAGCCGGCGTAATTGCGGGCCCTGGCGCGCTCGCCCTGGCCGTAGGCCGCGTAGGCGAGGCTGCCGTCCAGCGCCCTGGCCGTGCGGGTGCGGATATTGATCACGGCCAGCTCCGCGAAACCGCCGTAGAGGGCGGAGCCGGGACCTTTTATGATCTCTATCTCTTCTATCTGGTCCACGGGAAAACGGTCGAACTGTACTGTGGAATAGAGGGGTTCGTTGTAGCTCTGGCCGTCCCACATCAGCAGGACCTTGCCTTCGTTGCCCCAGTTGCCGCGCACCCCGAGGCCCAGGTTGCCCTGGACGTCCATGCCGAAGTCGAATTCCGGGACCAGTTTCAGGACGTCCGTCAGGTCCCGCGCACCGAGGGCCTGGATCTCTTCCCTGGTGATAACGGCTACCAGTCCGGGCGTTTCACGCAGGCCCATGGCGCTGCGGCTGGCCACCGAAGTCTTTATATTGAGGGCCTGCTCCAGGGTTGCCCGTTCGAGGCTGAAGAATTCGTCCTCATCGGTGCGCGCGGGCCACCCGGCCAGGAGCGTGCCCGGCAGCAGCAAAAGAGAGAGAATTAAAAGGCGTAGCATGGTCCCCCCACGGGCGGCGTCTCCGGGCGGTCAGGGCGCGGGCCGGCGCGGCACGATGATGACGGCGGCCGCGTAGGCTATGACGCCCGGGATGATGGCGGTCGCGAGCAGGAGGAATACGAATCCCAGGCGCAGCACCACCGGGTCCACTTCGAAATACTCTCCCAGCCCCCCGAGTATCCCGGCGAAGACTTTATTGGTGTCGCTTCGGTAAAGACGCTTCATAGCGGATATTCTAATATATTATCACCGGCAACGCTTGCTTTTTCTGGGCCAAGGCGGCCGGCAAAATTGTAAGATTACGGGTAATGGTCCGGGACGTCATCATCATAGGGGCCGGTATAAGCGGCGCGGCCATAGCCCGGGAGCTTTCCCGCTACCGGCTCAAGGTGCTTCTTCTGGAGAAGGAGGCCGAGCCGGCCTTCGGCGTTTCCAAATCCAACAGCGGCATCATCCACGCCGGCACGCAGAACCCGCCGTCTTCCCTTAAAGGCTGGCTGTGCGTGGAAGGCAACCGCCTGCTGCGCGAGGAACTCGCCGCGGACCTGGGACTCCATTTCGTGCAGTGCGGCCAGCTGATAGTCGTTTTCGACCTGGCGGACCTGCCGGAACTGGATAAGATCAAGGCCGAAGGCGAGGCCCTGGGCGTAAAAGGCCTGGAAATAGTGGACCGCGCCTGGCTGGACGCCAGGGAGCCCAATCTCGGCCCCGAAGTAAAGGCGGCGCTCTACGTTCCCAGCGCCGGCATCATAAGCCCCTACCGCTTCGTTTACGCCCTGGTGGAGAACGCCGTGCGCAACGGTGTCCGCCTGGAAACTTCCTCCAGGGTGACCGCGGTAAGGCGCCGCCCCGAAGGTTTCGAGGTGGTCGCCGGCGGCCAGGTTTTCCGTTCCAGGTTCGTGGTCAACGCCGCCGGCCTCTACGCGGACGAAGTCTCCGCCATGGCGGGAGCCCCGACCTTTAAGATAACGCCGCGCAAGGGCGAAGAGTACCTGCTCGATAAGAAGCGCGAGCATATCGCCAACCATATTATTTTCCCCCTGCCTTCGAAGACGTCCAAAGGCATTCTCATAATCAAGACCTCGGACGGGAACCCGATGATAGGTCCCACCGCGCACGAGACGCCGGACAAAGAGGACCTGGCCACCACCGACGCGGGGCTGGCCGAGGTGCTGGCCGGCGCCCGGCGTATGATGCCCTCACTCGACCGGTCCGACATCATCGCCTACTTCGCCGGCCTGCGGCCGGCCTCCGGCAAGGACTTCATCATCCGTCACGAAGACGCCGTGCCCGGGCTGGTGAACGTGGCCGGGATCCAATCCCCCGGCCTGACCTCCGCGCCGGCTATCGCGGTGATGGTGGCCGGCCTGCTGAAGGAGCGCGGCCTGCCCCTGACGCCGAAAGAAGAATTCCACCGCCTGCGCCCGCGCCCCGTGCACCTCTTCCAGGTGCCGTTGGAGGAGACGGCGCGGCTGATAGAGAAAGATCCCTCCTACGGCGACATAGTCTGCCGCTGCGAACTCGTCTCTGCGCAGGAGGTGCGCGACGCTATCAGGCGCGGCGCCCGCACCCTCGACGGCGTAAAGTTCCGCACCAGGGCGCAGTCCGGCCGCTGCCACGGCGGATTCTGCACCACGCGCATCATCAAACTCATGCAGGAAGAACTGGGCCTGCCCGTTACCGCCGTCTCCAAGCGCGGCCCCGGGTCCGAACTCATAAAGGACGAACGCAAATGAACCCTATCTATCTCCGGCACGGCAGTTCCAGGACCCGCAGGTTCCTGCGCGGGAACTAGGCGGCGCTTCGCACTATGAAAGAGAGGCAACTGGTGGTGGTAGGAGGCGGCCCGGCGGGCATGGCGGCGGCGCTGGCGGCCAGGGAGGCCGGCGTCGCCGACGTGCTGCTGCTGGAACGCGACCAGCACCTGGGCGGCATCCTTAACCAGTGCATCCATCCCGGTTTCGGGCTGCATCATTTCAAGGAAGAGCTTACGGGCCCGGAATACGCGGACCGCTTCGCCGCGCGCGTCCTGGCGGATCCCGGTATAGAGGTCCGCCTTAAGTCTTTCGCCGTAAAGCTTACCCCGGACCGCCGGATCTCTTTCCTGCGCCCCGGAGCCCTGGAGGAAGTGCAGGCCGGGGCCGTGGTGCTGGCCACCGGCTGCCGGGAACGCACCCGCGAGATGATCCCCATCCCGGGTACGCGGCCCGCCGGGGTCTACCCCGCCGGCCTCGCCCAGAAGATGGTGAATATGGAAGGCTGGATCCCGGGCCGCGAGGCGGTCATCGTGGGGTCGGGGGATATCGGCCTTATAATGGCCCGCCGCATGGCGCTGGAAGGCGTCCTGGTGAAGGCCGTCATCGAGATACAGAAGAGCAGCCGCGGGCTCGTGCGCAACGTCGTGCAGTGCCTGGAAGATTTCGGGATCCCGCTGTATTTCCAGCACCGTATCTCCATGGTACGCGGCCGGGACCGCGTAGAGAGCGTGGACGTGGTGCGCGTGGACGACGAGTTCAGGGATATCCCCGGCTCGGACTTTTCCCTCTCCTGCGACACGGTCCTGGTCTCCGTCGGCCTGATCCCGGAGAACGAACTGCTGGAGATGGCCGGGGCCCTGATAGACCGCAAGACCAACACCCCCGTGGCTCCCGACGTGAACCTTACTTCCCTGCCCGGCATCTTCGCCTGCGGCAACGCCTGCAAGGTCTATGACCTGGCCGACTGGGTCACCCGCGACAGCCAGCTGGCCGGGCGCATGGCCGCCAGATACCTGGGAGTTGCCGACCTATGAAACGCAGAATGACCTGCATAGAGTGTCCCCAGGGCTGCAGTCTCGAAGTGGAGGCCGACGGTTCCCGCTTTATCGGCGTCACCGGCTATAAGTGCCGGCGCGGCGGCGCCTACGCCAGGCAGGAGACCGAAGCTCCACTGCGCACCCTGACCACCTCGGTGCTGACCAGCGGCCTGGAGCTCAAGATGCTGCCGGTCCGCACTTCCCGGCCCATTCCGAAGGCCAGGCTGTTCGAGGCGATGGCGGCCGTCAAGCTCATCGTAGTGACTTCTCCGGTCAAGGCAGGCGCCGTTATCGCGCCCGACTTCCTTGGCCTGGGCGTGGACCTTGTGGCCTGCCGCCCCCTGCTTAAAAAATGAGACACCGCCTGGTAATTTTTCTGCTGTCAGGGTTGGCCGCCTGCGCGCCGGCCCCGGAGGCTCCCATGGACGAAAAACTTAAAAAGCTGACGCCCCTGCAGTACGAGGTGACGCGCAACTGCGGCACGGAGCCGCCGTTCAAGAACGAATATTGGGATAACCACAGGGCCGGGATCTACGTGGACGTGATCAGCGGCGAGCCGCTCTTCCTGTCCTCGGACAAGTTCGACTCCGGTTCCGGCTGGCCCAGCTTCACGCGCCCGGTCCCCGGCGCCAAGGTGCAGGAGCGCCGCGACGTCTCGCTGGGAATGGAAAGGACGGAGGTGCGCTCCGGGTCCAGCGACTCCCACCTGGGTCACGTCTTCCCCGACGGACCCGGCCCCGGCGGGCTGCGCTACTGCGTCAATTCCGCCGCGCTGCGTTTCGTGGCGCTGGAGGATATGGAGAAAGAAGGCTACGGGCAATACATCCCCCAGGTCAAGGCCGCCAGCCAGGGGAATTAAGTCTCTTCGCGGAACCAGCTTTCCTTGCCGTAAAGCTCGTGCATGCAGTCCTTGCAAAGCCCGTGCGTAAAGCGCGCGGCCGAATGCTTTTCCAGGTAAGTCTCCACTTTCTGCCAGAACCCCTTGTCGTCCAGGACGCTTTTACCTCTGGCGCAGAGTTTCGGCGGTCTTCAGTTCTGCGGCGGCTGGTTTCTTTGCTTTTCGCATGATCCCCTCCCTGCACGACCATTTTATATTGATTGCCCGGGTATTTGACACATGCCGCCATATTTTTTACATTATTGATACCGCTTGTTTTCCCCGCCACGGGAAACTTCAGCGTCGTTCTTTCGGCGTGGTCGTCAGGGTCTTTGCTATAAATGCCGCTCTTCCTGCTTTCCTTTCTCCTGCTGCTTTGCGGCGCCGCGCTGCCGCTTTTGCTGTGGCGGCGCCCGCTCGCGGCCCAGCGCTCCGCGGTCTGCTGCGCCGTGGCCGCTTCCGCGGTGGGTCTGGTTCCCGTCCTGCGCGTGCTCTTTACCGGGGTGCCCGCTTCCTTTTCCTTCCCCTGGTCCGTCCCCCTGGCCTCTTTCTCGCTGCTGCTGGACCCGCTTTCCGCTCTTTTCGCGGTTCCCCTGCTCCTGCTTACCGGCCTGGCGGCGGTGTACGGCGCCGGGTATCTGGCGGCCTGCGCGGGCAAAAAACCGCTGGCCCTGGCCTGGGCCGCTTTCAACCTCCTTACCGCCTCCATGCTGCTGGTTTTTTCGGCGGCTAACGCCGTGCTCTTCCTGCTAGGCTGGGAACTCATGGCGGCGGCTTCCTTTCTCTTGGTGCTTTTCGAGCATGAGCGCGAGCAGGCCCGCAAAGCCGGCTTTATCTACCTGGCGGCGGGCGGTACCGGCGCCCTGCTGCTGCTGGGCCTTTTTCTGCTCCTGGGAGCGGGCGCGCCCTCCATGGATTTTTCGGATTTCAGGGTTCCCTCCGGCGGCGCGGCGACGGCCGCTTTTCTGCTTGCCCTCGGTGGCTTCGGCCTTAAGGCCGGCTTCATCCCGCTCCATGTCTGGCTGCCCGAGGCCCACCCGGCCGCCCCCAGTCATGTTTCGGCGGTAATGAGCGGCATCATGATAAAGACGGGGCTCTATGGCATCATCCGGGTGCTTGGCCTGCTGAAGCCCTGGCCGGAATGGTGGGGCTGGCTGCTGCTCGGTCTCGGCCTGGTTTCCTGCCTTGGCGGCGCCTTGTTCGCCCTGGCCCAGCACGAACTCAAACGGGTCCTGGCGTATTCCAGCATAGAGAACGTCGGCATTATCCTGCTGGCGCTCGGCCTCGGCGTGGTTGCGGCGGCCTGCGGCGCGCATCAACTGGCTTCGCTGGCTTTTGCCGGCGCCCTGCTGCACGTTTTCAACCACGCCCTTTTCAAGGGGCTGCTCTTTATGGGCGCCGGGGCCGTCCTGCACGGCACTGGTACCGGAGAGTTGGAGGCCCTTGGCGGCCTTTCCAAACGCATGCCCGCGGCCGCGGCTTTCTTCATGGCCGGCTCCGCGGCGGCCTGCGCGCTGCCCCCCCTAAACGGCTTTGCCGGGGAGTTCCTTGTTTACCTGGGAGCTTTGCGGGCGCTCAATTCCCCGGGGTCCGTCGCGCTGGCCGGCGTGCTGGCCGGGCTGGCCCTGGCGGCCGCCGGCGCCGTGGCCGCGGCCGCTTTCACCCGGGCCGCGGGTACCGCTTTCCTGGGCGAGCCGCGCACCGAGCGCGCCGCCGGGGCTCACGCGCCGGGGCCGCTCATGGCCGTTCCCATGTTCCTGCTGGCGCTGCTCTGCCTGCTGTCCGGGCTGGCCGCGCCGCTGCTGCTCGGCCCTCTTTCCGCAGCCGTAAGCGCGGGGTTCGGAGGTTATTACGGTTTTGCGGCCGGCCTGGAAGCCATGGGCCCGTTCCTGTATATTTCCGCGGCCGCTCTCTGCCTGCTGGGGCTTATAGCTCTGGCCGCGGCCAAGCGCCGGGCTTTCCTGGGCGGGCGGCAGCCGGCTTCAGGGGTGACCTGGGACTGCGGCTATGCCGCCCCGACGGCGCGAATGCAGTACGGGGCTTCTTCTTTCGCGCAGCCGCTCACGGATTTCTTCCAGCCGCTCCTGCGTAAACTGGGGCAGTACCCGGTCATTTCCGAATATTTCCCGGCCAAGGCTTCTTTCTCCACCGAGGCCCAGGCGGTTTTTTATAATTCGGTCTATACCCCCGCCGCGGTGCGCCTGCGCGACCTGGCCTACAGGTTCAGCTGGCTGCAGCACGGCCGGTTGCAGCTTTACATCATGTATATCGTCGTCACGCTTATAGGGCTCCTGCTATGGAAATTGTAAAGCCCTTCTGCCAGTACCTGGCCGCCATGACGCTGGCGCCGCTCCTGCCCGGCATAGTCAACCGGGTGAAGGCCTTTTTCGCCGGCCGCCGCGGCCAGCCCGTGCTGCAGCTCTACTTCGATCTCTACAAGCTGCTGAATAAGACGCCGGTCTACAGCCGTACCGCCACCTGGGTCTTCCGCGCCGGGCCGGTGGCGGGCGTCAGTGCCCTGGTCATGGCCCTCCTCCTGCTGCCTTTCGCCGGCCGCCCCTCCTTCCTCTCTTTCGAAGGCGATTTTATTTTCCTGATCTACCTGCTGGGCCTGGCCAGGTTCGCCACGGTGCTGGCCGCCCTGGATACCGGGTCCGCTTTCGAAGGGATGGGCGCCAGCCGCGAGATGCAGTTCGCCGTCTTCGCGGAGCCGGCCTTTTTCCTGGGGCTGGCGGCCCTGGTCAGGGTGAGCGGCCAGACCTCGCTGGCCGGCATCTTCGGCGCGCTTACGCCGGAGACGTGGCGTCAGGCGGCGCCGGTGCTGGCCTTGCTTACGGCTTCTTTTTTTATAGTCCTCCTGGCCGAGAATTCCAGGGTGCCGGCCGACGACCCCAACACGCACCTGGAACTTACCATGATACACGAGGTGATGGTGCTGGACCACAGCGGGCCGGACCTGGCCTATATCCTTTACGGGGCGGCCCTGAAACTGTGGCTGTTCGCGGCGCTGATAGCCTGCATGGTGCTGCCGCGCCACAGCGGGTCCTGGGCCGCAGACGCGGGGCTGTTCCTGCTGGTCATGGCCGGCGTGGCCGCGGCCGTAGGGATAGTGGAATCTGTGATGGCCAGGCTGAGGCTGACCAAGGTGCCGTATATGCTGATAACGGCTTTCGCGTTCTCGGCGCTGGCGCTGATCTTCCAGATGGGCAGATAATATGCACACTTTCGCCGAACTCATGATCGTTCTGATAATACTGCTGGACATGGCGCTGGCCGTTACGGGCTCGCTTTCGTCCTGTATCCGCCTTGTGGCGGCCCAGGGCGTGGTGGCGGGCCTGCTGCCGCTGCTGGCCGCCGGCGGCGCGACGCATACCCGGGCGCTGGTCTTTGCCGCCGTCATCATCACGCTCAAGGGGGTTGTTTTCCCCTGGCTGCTGCTGCGGGCGAGGGACCGGTCGGGGGCGCGCAAGGACGTGGAGCCCCTGATCAGCTACCCCGCCTCCATTCTGCTCTGCCTGGGCGCGTTCATAGCCTCGTCCTGGCTGGGCTCGCGCCTGCCGCTGCCCGAAAGCGGCGTGGCGTGGACGGTGCCGGCCTCGCTCGCCACGATCTTCACCGGGTTCCTGCTCATCACCACGCGCAGCAAAGCCATAACGCAGGTGCTGGGGTACCTGGTCATAGAGAACGGCATCTACATTTTCGGCCTGGCGCTGTTCGTGGAGCAGCCCATGCTGGTGGAACTGGCCATCCTGCTCGACGTCTTCGTCGCAGTTTTCGTGATGGGCATAGCCATCTTCCACATCAGCCGCGAATTCGACCACATAGACACGGCGGAGCTTTCCGAACTGAACGACTGGCGCCGCGGGGAGTACGGCAAATGATCCTGCCCCTGCTGCTGCTGCCGTTCTGCGCCGGGCTGCTGGCCTTTATCGTCCGCGAAGACCGCCTGCGCCGCGGCCTCCTGGTCTGGACCTCGCGGATGCATTTCTTTTTCACCGCGCTCCAGGTCTGGGGACAGCTCTCAGGCATCCATGGTTTCACGCCGCTCCAGGCCCTGCAGGGCGGCGCCGCGCCAGCCTGGTTCGCTTTCGACGCGCTCGGCCTGTTGTTCCTGGGTATTACGTCGCTGCTGTTCCTGGGCGCCTCCCATTACGCCTCGTATTACCTGGCGGCCGAGAAGCGCGATCCCGGCGAGGACGCCGAAGGGCTGTTCGTCTTCAACAACGCGCCGGAGGCGGTGTTCACCGGCTGCCTGCTGCTTTTCCTGGCCGCCATGACGGCGGTCACGGCCAGCCGCCACATGGGCCTGTTGTGGGCCGCCGTGGAGGCCACCACGCTGCTGAGCGCGCCGCTCATCTATTTCCACCGGCATAAACGTTCGCTGGAGGCCACCTGGAAATACCTGCTGATCTGCTCCGTGGGGATAGCGCTGGCCCTTATGGGCAACATGTTCCTGGGGGCCGCCGGCCTGAAGGCCGGCGGAGGCCTGGAGCTGGGAGGCCTGCTGGCCGGCGCGGGCGGCCTGGACAAGCCGCTGCTCAAGGCGGCGTTCCTGTTCCTGTTCGTGGGCTATGGCACCAAGATGGGCCTCTCCCCCTTCCACACCTGGCTGCCGGACGCGCACAGCGAGGCGCCGGCGGTGGTTTCCGCGCTGCTTTCAGGCGCCCTGCTCAACTGCGCCTTCCTGGGGATACTTCGCGTCAACTCCGTCTGTGCCGCGGCCGGGCTGGCTGACTTCACCGGCGGGATACTTGCGCTTTTCGGCTTGTTCTCCGTGGTTACGGCCGCGCTGTTCATGCTGGGGCAGCGGGACTACAAGCGCATGCTGGCCTACTCCAGCATAGAGCATATGGGCATACTTTCTTTAGGCGCCGGCCTGGGCGGCGCGGCCATGTTCGGCGCCCTGCTGGGCGCCCTCAGCCATTCCCTGGCCAAGGCGGGGCTCTTCTTCACTTCCGGCAACGTGCTGGCCGCGGAGAAGACCAAGCGCATTTCCGAAGTGCGCGGGCTCTGGCGGCGGGCGCCTCGCACGGCGGCCCTCTGGCTGGCCGGCTTCTTCCTGATAACCGGCCTGCCCCCTTCCGGCGTCTTTCTCTCCAAGTTCCTCATCCTGAGGGAAACTTTCGAGCGGGGGCAGTACTGGCTCGCCGGGACTTTGCTGTTCTTCCTCGCGGTGCTGTTCGCGGGGATGGCCAAGGTGTTCATTTCCATGGTCTTCGGGCCGCGGGAAGAAAAGGAGGGCGGCAAGCCCTTTACGGAGCCGGGCGCCATGCTGCTGCCGGCGCTGCTTTTCTTCCTGCTGGTGATCGGCCTGGGGCTCTATCTGCCCGCCTGGCTCGGCGGCCTGCTGGACGCGGCTGCGGGAGGCGGCTTATGAGGACCGACCCCCTTTCCGCCTTCAATTTCCCGGCGTCCGACATGGAGCCGGCGCTGTTCTTCGAGACCGCGGCTTCTCGGCTGGCGGCCGGAGGCAGGACGCTGGCCTATTTCGCCCTGCCGGAGGGCGGCGGGTTCCGCCTGGTGATGGCGATAGGTTTCGACCGGGAGGGCCGCGTGGAGGTGTATTCCTCGCGGGTTTCCGGACCGTTCAGGGCGCTTACCCCCTCTTTCCCCCAGCTGCATCTTTTCGAAAGGGAGATCTATGAGCAGTCGGGGCTGAAGCCGGAAGGCCATCCCTGGCTTAAACCGATCCGCTTCAATACCCCGGGCGCGGTGCCCGGCGTAGCCGACTACTTCACCGTGCACGGCAGCCAGGTGCACGAAGTGGCGGTAGGCCCCGTCCACGCCGGGGTCATAGAGCCGGGGCATTTCCGTTTCCAGTGCCACGGGGAGCGGGTTTTCCACCTTGAGATCATGCTGGGCTACCAGCACCGGGGCGTTGAAAAACGCCTTTCCTCCGGGCCCGACGCGCGGGCTATCCATTACGCGGAAACTCTGGCCGGCGACACCACGGCCGGGCACGCCTGGGCTTACTGCGGCGCGCTGGAGGCCCTGTGCGGGGTCAACGTGCCGCCGCGGGCGCAGGTCCTGCGCGGGATAATGCTGGAACTGGAGCGCCTGGCCAACCATACCGGCGACCTGGGCGCCCTTGCCGGCGACGTGGCCTACCTGCCCACCGCCTCTTTCTGCGGCCGCCTGCGCGGGGATTTCCTGAACATGACGGCCCTGATCTGCGGCAACCGCTTCGGCCGCAACATGTTCCGCCCTGGCGGCGTTAATTTCGACCTGGACCCGGCGCTGGTGAAGGAGCTTAAGCTGCGCCTCGCCGCCGCCTTCCGCGACGTGGAGCGGGCCGCGGCCCTGCTCTGGGACACCGGGTCCGTGGCCGACAGGTTCGAGGGTACCGGCGTGGTCTCAAAAGAAGCGGCGGAAGGCCTGGGCCTGGTGGGACCGGCCGCGCGCGCCTCCGGCGTCGGGCTGGATACCCGCCGTAATTTTCCCTACGGGCCTTACGAAGGTTTTACCATGAGCGTTTCCGGCAGCGGGGACGTTTATTCCCGCGCCTATGTGCGCTGGCTGGAGATACAGAAGTCGGCCGAACTGGCAGCCGCCTGGCTGGAGGCCCTGCCGCAGGGCCCCCTGGCCGCCGACTGCGGAGAGCTCAGGCCCGACAGCGGCGCGGTCTCCCTGGTGGAGGGCTGGCGCGGCCAGATCTGCCATTTCGCCCTGACCGGCGCCGACGGGCGGCTGCGGCATTACAAGGTGGCCGATCCGTCCTTTCATAACTGGCAGGGGCTGGCGATGGCCCTGCGCGGCGCGGAGATCTCCGATTTCCCGCTCTGCAACAAGAGCTTCAACCTTTCCTACTGCGGGAGGGATTTGTGATCAAGGCATTGTTCGCCCGCCTCAGGCAGGGCTACCGCACGGCGCCTTTCCCCTCACCGGAGCCGAAGCTGCCCCCGCGCTACCTGGGCCGCCCGGAACTGAGGTCCCCGAAGCTGGAAAAAGCGGCCGCGGCCTGCCCGTACGGCGCCATCGCCGCCGGAGAGGCGCCTTCGCTGGACCTGGGGCGCTGCGTTTTCTGCGGGCAATGCGCCGCGGCGGCGCCGGAGGCCGTTGTGTTCACCCGCGACTATAAACTTTGCGCCTCAAACCGCCAGGCGCTCGTTATAAGCGGCCGGGACCTGGCCCGCGCGCAGGCGCTGGGCGCCCGGCTGCGCGGCCTGTTCGGGCGCTCGCTGCGCCTGCGCCAGGTGAGCGCCGGCGGCTGCGGCGCCTGCGAGGCGGACTGCAATGTCCTGGGCACCCTGGCTTTCGATATGGGGCGCTTCGGCATCCAGTTCGTGGCTTCGCCGCGCCACGCCGACGGGATCCTGGTGACGGGGCCCGTGACGAAGAACATGGAACTCGCCCTGCGCAAGACTTACGACGCGGTGTCCTCCCCCAAAGTGGTCATAGCCTGCGGCTCCTGCGCCATCGCCGGCGGGCCTTACGCCGGGCACGAAGAATGCGCGGGCATCCCGGCCGACATCCCCGTGGACCTCTACCTGCCCGGCTGTCCTCCCCACCCCCTTACCATCCTCGACGGGCTCCTGCGCCTGCTCGGCCGCATAGCTTAGTACCCCCGCCTCTGCCGGCTGCCGGGGCGGCGGCGCCTGTTGATTTTGGCGGATGAAGTTGTATAATTGGGGTAGAGCGCGAGTTGAGCGAAATCAAATGATCAAACTGCTTTTCACCCTGCTGCTGGCCGCGGTTACGGCCCGGGCCGCCGAACCTTTCAGCCTTAACGCCCTTGGCGCGCCGGACCTGGCCGAACTTCAGCTGCCTGCCCCCCCCGCCGTGCTTGTGCCGCTGCGCGCCGAGCCCGAACCCCAGCCGGCGCAGAAGTATTTCAACGCCTACGTTCTCAAGGCCATAGACTACCTTTACAAGAACTACGGCCTCAAGGGTTACGACATCAACTCCATCCTGACGCACGACATCGACTACAACGGCGGCGTTATCAAGGCCCGCCGCCCCCCGCTGACCATGTGCGTGGCCGCGCAGATGGAGATCCTCCTTACCGCTTTCGCCGTGTACCTCTCGGAGACCGGTGACAGCTCGCCGTACTATTACCTGCCCAAGCGCAGCTACGAGGGCCTGGCCGTCACCGATCTCAAGGGCCATATCTGGGTCAATTCCGAGTTCAACGCCAACGGCACCGCCGACGCGCTGATCAATTTCGGCATGGGCGAGCGCCGGCCTTTCGAGAACCTGACCCCCGGCGATTTCGTGAACATCAACCGCACCAACCGCACCGGCCACGCGGTGACCTTCCTTGGTTATATCGATAAGACCGGCAGGGTACTGCCCAGGTACGATGCCTCGGTGGTGGGCTTCAAGTATTTCTCCTCGCAAGGCAGGCTGGAGGTCGGCCAGGGCGGCCTGGATTACCGCTACGCCGTGTTCAGCAAGTTCGGCTGTCCCGAGATGCCCTATAAGCGAGACTGCGAGGTCATCTATTCCGCGGACCAGAGGATGCTGAACACCGGCACTATGCTGGCGCCCAAATTCTGGACCGGCGTTAAACCGGAGGCTTCCGCGGCCGTCCCCGGCGCGCAGACCGTGCTCAACCGCTCCTACTTCCTCGGGCTGACCACCGACGACTGACGCCCGGCGCCAAGGCGCAAAAAAGCCCCGGGACCTCCCGGGGCTTTTTTTGGGCTCGGGCGGCTTAAGCGGGCGTCTTTACGGCGTCCAGCAGCTTCTTGTATTCCGCCAGCGGACCGGCCAGGCCCTTTATGGCCGTCTCCCAGAATTCCGGCTTGCCTATGTCGGCGCCCAGGCTGCGCCGGGCCACCCCTTCGGCCGTGTCGGAACCGGTCAGCCGCAGGAAGGCCTCGTACTTGGGCAGGAAGGCCGGCCCCTCCGCCTTGAATTTCCTGAACAGGGTAGCCGCCATCAGGAAGCCGAACGTGTACGGGTAGTTATAGAAGGAGACCCCGGACATGTAGAAATGCAGCTTGGAAGCCCAGAACAGCTGGTCCTCGCCGCCCTCGGTCAGCGCGTCGCCGAACACCTGCCGCTGCGCCTGCGCCATCAGCTCCCTGAGCCGCGCCGGGGAGACTTCCCCTCGCTGGCGCTCCTCGTGGAACGCCTTTTCGAAGCGGAAGCGCACGGTGATGTCGAGGATGGTGACCGCCGCGCCGGTAAGATATTCGTCGAGCATTATCAGCTTCTGCGCCTGGGGCACGGCCGGGTCGCCCTGGATGCCTTCCGCCAGCAGGTGTTCTCCGAAGATGGAAGCGGTCTCTGCCAGGGTCATGGGATACTCGGTGGCCCAGGCCCGCATCTCCTTCATCAGGTGGCCGTGCCAGGCGTGACCCATCTCGTGGGCCAGGGTGTTGACGTCGCCCAGGGTCCCGTTGAACGTCATGAAGACGCGGCCCTCGCCTGTGAGGTGAGAGCCGGTGCAGAAAGCGCCGGGGCGCTTGCCGCCGCGGGCCTCGCTCTCCAGCCAGCCTTTGCGCACGAAATCCTTGTAGAACGCCCCCAGCCCGGGGTAAACGCGGCTGAAGGCGGCCTCTACCTTGGCCGACCCGTCCTCCCAGGAATAGGTCTTGCTGTCCTTGAGCGGCAGAGGGGCTTCGCGTTCGTAGAAAGCGATGCCCTTGCGCCCCATGGCCGCCGCCTTTACGCGGAGGATCTCCCGGACAGGTTCCAGGTTGCGCTCCACGGCGGCGTACATGGCGTCCAGGGTGGAGCGCTTTATGCCGGCGCCGAAAAGCGATTGATCCAGGAAATGCTTTATCCCGCGGCGCCTGTAAAGCGTAAGGCGGGTGCCGGCCATGGCGTTAAGCGCGGCGGCGCAGGAGTCTTCTATGGAGGCCCAGGCCTTGTTGCCGCCCTCGAAGGCGGCGCGGCCGACGGCGCGGTCCGGGTCTGACATCAGGGCGCGCCAGCGTGAGATGGGAAGAGTTTCCACGCGGCCGTCGGGCCAGCACATCTCGAAGGAAAGCTTGCTGGAGATCTTGTTGTAGAGCCGGTTCCACGACTGGAAGCCGTCCACGGACAGGTCGGCAGCCAGCTTTTCCTCGGCGGGGCTCATGGTGCGGCGGGCCTGCTCGCGCACGCGCTTGAGCGAGTAGGCAACGTCCCTGAGCTTTTCGCGCCTGATAAAGGCGGCGAAGGTCTTTTCCGGCACGTCCTTGAAGGCCCGCAGCATGTCCACGCCGAACTTGGAGTATTCCGCGCCCAGCGAGGAAAGCGCGGCTTCCTCGGCCGCGTACGCCTCGTTTTCGGCGTGGGCGGCGCCCAGGCAGCCGACATAGGCGAAGATGTGGCCCAGGCGGGTTTCGGCGTTCTCGGCCGCCAGCAGGAGTTTTTCCCAGGCATTCGCCGTCTTAGGGGAGAGCGGGGCCAGCGCGGCCGCCTTTTTCTGCAGAACCGCTATGTCCGCCCCGAGCTTTTTCTTGAAAGCCCGCATTTCCGGACCGTCGAAAGCCGGAAAAAAACTTTTCAGGTCCCACTGGACGCCTTTCTTGTCGCTTTTCATATTCCCTCCGTTGGCTGACCTCCCAATTATACAATTTCGCCATTTTCAATTTGACCGGGTGGCGCCAAAGAGTTAACATCACAAGTGGGGGTTCTCTCTCTCATTGTCCACAGGAGGAAATCATGAAAATACTATTGGTTTATTACTCTATGTACGGCCATATCCACGAAATGGTCAAAGCCGCCGCGGAAGGCGCAAAAAGCGCCGGGGCGGAAGTGGTGATAAAGCGCGTGCCCGAAACACTGACGGAAACGGGGCTGGCCAAAATGGGCGCCCTGGAGGCCCAGAAAGCCCAGGCCGGCGTGCCGGTCTGTTCGCCTGAGGACCTGGCGGCCGCAGACGGCATCATCTTCGCCACCCCTACCCGCTTCGGCAATATGTGCGCCCAGATGCGGCAGTTCCTGGATTCCACCGGCGGGCTTTGGCTGAAAGGCGCCCTGGTGGGGAAGGTGGGCAGCGTCATGACCAGTTCCGCCACACAGCACGGCGGGCAGGAGTCCACCCTGCTGACCTTCCACACCAACCTGCTGCACCACGGCATGGTGATAGCCGGCCTGCCTTATTCTTTCCAGGGGCAGATGGGCGTGACCGAACTTACGGGCTGCTCCCCTTACGGCGCCTCCACCATCGCCGGGGGACAGGGCGAACGCATGCCCAGCGCCAACGAACTGGCCGGGGCCCGGTTCCAGGGTAGATATGTAGCGCAGCTGGCTGGCAAACTTGCCGGGCTGAAGCTGGGTTAAGGCCGGCGCTTTAGCTGGACGCCGCGGGCGGTCCCGCGGCGTTCTTATTTTCTCCGTCGGCAAATGGTAAAATAAAAGTATGGAATGCTACCTGGCCCTGGTAAAGACCCACCCTATCCTTTCCGCTATGGCCCAATTCGCCCTGCTCGGCACCCTGGGTGAAGTTTTCTCCAAGTGGCTGGCGCAGCGCCGGGTCTTCTCCCCCTTCGGAACGCGTGGAACGCTGCTGCGGATGGCCGCCTGGGCGCTGCTCGCGGTCTGTATAAAATACGCGTTCACCGGTTTTGTCGCCTTCGTGGAAGGGCTTGCCGGCCATGGGCTGCTGCCGCAGCTCGGCGCTTTCGGCAGGGCGTTTGCCGTGTCCCTGGCCATGAATCTGCAGTTCGGCCCTTTCCTGGTAATCGTCCACCGGCTCCTGGATAACGCCATAGACGGCCGCCCTAACTGGGCCAACCTAGACAAGAGCCTGCTTTCGCTGCTCTGGTTCTGGGTGCCGGCGCATACCGTCACCTTCCTGCTGCCCCCGGACTTCCGCATAGGCCTGGCCGCGCTCTGGTCGCTGGCGCTGGGCCTGCTGCTCGGCTTCTACAGCCGTCCCGCCAAATAAAGAAGCCGCGCCCGGCGCGGCTTCCTGCGCTGCTTTCGCGCCGTCGTCAGACGGCGCGGGGCAGGTAGATCTTGAAGGTGGTGCCGCGTCCCGGCGAGCTTTCCACGCAGATGCCCCCGCCGGCCCGGTTCACTATCCCGTAGACCGTAGAGAGGCCGAGGCCGGTGCCCTGACCCGGTTTTTTGGTGGTAAAGAAAGGCTCGAAAAGGTGCTCCATGGTCTCCGGGGTCATGCCGGTGCCGGAGTCGGTCACCGTGAGCTCCCCGTAGGCGCCGGGAGGCGGGGCCAGGCGGCAGCCCGCCGCTTCCGTGCCCAGGTCCGCGTTGCGCGTGGCAAGCGTTATCCTGCCGCCATCGGGCATGGCGTCGCGCGCGTTGATGACCAGATTCACTATCACCTGGGCTATCTGGGTAGGGTCCGCCCTGACCGGCAGCAGGCCTTCGTCCAGGCGGGTCTCCAGGTGCATATTGGAGCCTATCAGGCGCTTGAGCATCTTTTCGCTGCCTGCCGCGATGGCGTTGAGACTGACCACCTCCGGTTTCGGCTCCTGCCTGGCGCTGAAGGTCAATAACTGGCGCGTAAGGGCGGCGCCGCGCTCCGTCTCCAGCAGTATTTCGGCCAGGTCGGCCTTGGCCGGCGCGCCTTCCGGCATGGTGTCGGAAAGGATCTCCGCGTAGCCGCTGATAGAGACCAGGATGTTGTTGAAGTCGTGGGCAATGCCGCCGGCCAGGCGGCCGACCGCCTCCAGCTTCTGCGATTGGAGCAGCTGCTCCTGGAGTTTGTCCTTGGCCTGCTCGGCCTTGAGGCGCTGGGAGATCTGGGCCGTCAGCTCCTCGTTGGCCCGGGTCAGCTCCGCGGTGCGTTCCTTCACCCGCTGTTCCAGGTTCTGGTTGAGGTTGAGCACCTGCGCTTCGGTGTGCCGGCGCGCGCTGATGTCCCGGCACAAAGTCAGGATCTGCGGCACGCCCGCGCGGGTGACCACGTTGGCGTTTATCTCTACAGGAGTGAACTTGCCGGAGGGCGCGGCGTACTCTACTTCGAAATTGCAGATATAGCCGTCCCTGGCGCACCTGGCCACGGCTTCGGCGTTGCGCTCCTTCTCATGAGGCGCGGTCCACTCCAGCACGGTGCGGCCTATGACCTCCTTGAGGTCCTTGCGGCCGGTCAGGCGGACGTATTCGGTATTGGCGTCCATCACCCGGCCTTCCTTGTTTATTATGACGTAGCCGGTCCTGGTGGCTTCCACCAGGCCCCTGTAGCGGCTCTCGCTCTCGCGCAGGGCGCGCTCGGCGTTCGCCCTCTCCGTGATGTCGTCGAACATGACGAAAACCTTGTTGGCGGCTATCACCCCGAAGATAAAACAGATCTTTACCGAACCGTCCTTGCAGGTGGCCCGGTATTCTCCGCCCTCTATGGCCGTTTTCTCTGCGAAAGCCTTGTGGACCTTTCCCATCCAGCGGGCCACGACCTCCTGGCGGTATTTCGGGTCCGGGTAAGCCAGCTGCCACCAGCGGTCCATGTTGGGGATCTCGCTGTGCGGGTAGCCGAAAGTCTTTACGGCCTGCTGGTTGATGTAGACAATGGTGCCGTCCAGCTCGACGATGGCCATGGCCATCGGGGCCTGGTCGAGGATCTTGCGCAGGGTGGTTTCGCTCTCCAGCAGGGCCTGCTCGGTAAGCTTGCGCGCCGTTATGTCGGAGCCGGAGGCTATGTAGATATCTTTCTGCGGGCAGGGTATCAGGCGCCAGAGTATCCATTTACTGGTGCCGTCCTTGCAGAGGCAGCGGCTTTCATGCGAGGAGGCTGCGGCGTCCTGCAGTACCTTCCGCTCGGCTTCCTGCGCCCTGGGCCTGTCTTCGGGGTGTACCAGGTCCAGGGAGGCGCGGCCTTCGATCTCGGCAGGGGTAAAGCCGGTGGCCGCGGTCCAGGCCGGGTTGGCCTTCAGTACGCGGCCTTCCTTGTCGACCACTGAAAAGAGTTCCGCTGTGGTGTGAAAAAAATACTCGCACAGTGAAAGTTCTTCGGTTGTCAGTCGGTCCCCCATAGAGATGAATATACAAAAAAAAGGCGCGTCCAGGAAAAAAGGCCCCCGCCGGCGGCGGGGGCCCTGGTCTACTCCGATTTGTAATCGGATTTTTTCTTTTTAAGGAACCTGGTGAACCAGTTCCCGCCGGGGGCGGCCTTCTGGGGCGGCGCCTGGCGGCTGTCCGGCCTCTGTTGGCGTCGGCCTTCGTAACGGCGCGGTTCCTCGAAATACGGGGACAGGCTTACGATGCCGCCTTTCCGGGACGGGTCGGCCCCGTAGCGGTTGGGACGGCCGTGGGCGCTTGCCTGCTGGGGCCTGCCGCCGACGGGGCCCCTGGCCGGGCGGCGCGAGTCGTCGCGGCGGCCTCCCGGGCGGGCGGAGGCGGGTCTGTTGTCGCGGCGCGGGCGGCCGCCGTGCTCCTGCTGCGGCCGGTCCGACTGCGGCGGGCGGGCCTGGCGGGGGCCCTGCGGGCGCGGCTGGCGCTGGCGCTGTTCGGGCGGCCTGCGGGCCGGTGCTCCCTGGGGCGCGGCCTCTGGCGCGCCGAAGTCCGCGGAAGCCACGTCCGGCATCTGGACGCGCGTCAGCGGCATGCGGATAAGCCGCTCTATGTTGCGGACGTCCCGGCCCTGGTCCGGGGCGGCGAAGGTGATGGCGCGGCCGGGCTGGCCGGCGCGGCCGGTGCGGCCTATGCGGTGCACGTAATTGCCGTCCTCGTCGGGCAGGTCGTAGTTGATGACCAGTTCTATCCCGGTCACGTCTATGCCGCGGGCGGCGATGTCGGTGGCCACCAGGACCCGGTACTTCCCCGACTTGAACCCGTCGAGGGCGTCCCGGCGCTGGGCCAGAGAACGGTTGGAATGGATCTCGGCCGCGCTGTGCGGCATTTCCCGTATGGCGCGGGCTATCTTCTTGGCGTTATGCTTGGTGCGCACGAAGAGCAGCACGCTGCCCCAGTACTTGTCCAGCAGTTTGGCCAGGAGGGCGTTCTTCTCGCTGCGGTCCACTATGAAAAGTTCCTGCTCCACCTTTTCGGCCGCCGTGCCGGGACGGGCCACTTCCACGCGCATGGGCAGTTTCATATGACGGCTGGCCAGGCGCATGATGTCGTCGGGCATGGTGGCAGAGAAGAGCATGGTCTGCCTGTCTCCGGGGACCGCCGCTATGATCTTTTCTATCTGCGGGGCGAAACCCATGTCGAACATGCGGTCCGCTTCGTCGAGCACCAGTACCCGCACGTCCGCCAGGCTGACGGTGCGCTGCTGGAGGTGGTCTATCAAACGCCCGGGGGTGGCGATTATTATCCGCGGGCCCCGGCGCAGTTCCTGGGTCTGGCGGTTCATGCTTTCCCCGCCTATCACCACGGCGCAGCCCATCCCCATCAGCGGGGAGAACTGGCGTACCACGTCGGCGACCTGCAGCGCGAGTTCCCTGGTCGGGACTATCACGAGGCCTTTGCCCTGGCCGGCCGCCGCGAGACGCTGGATCATGGGAACGGCGAAAGCGATGGTCTTGCCGGTGCCGGTCTGGGCTATGCCCACCATGTCGCCGCCGCCGGCGGCCACCGGGATGGCTTTCTGCTGGATGGGAGTGGGGACTTTGAACTTCAGTTTATCTAAAGCTTCAAGGAGTTTGGGGGCTATGCCCAGGCCGTAAAAGCCGGGCGAGGTGTCGGTTTTTGTTTCAGTCATACTCAATTATCCCATATACGGGGTCCCTATTGATATAGGGCGCCCCGCCGGCGGGCCGTTTTTTATATAATAACGGCGTGAAGAAACTCCTGCTGGTCCTCGCTCTCGCCTGCCCCTGCGGCGCCGCCGCGCAGGAGCCGCAGGAAAAGCGCCTTAACGGGCTTGAGCGGCGCGTTACCAGCGTGGAAAAGCGCGTTACCAGGCTGGAAGGGTCGCCTCCCTCCTCCCGCGAGGTCAAAGCCTCGCCCGAGACCGCCGCGCCGCTGGCCGCCGTCTTCATTAAGAAAAAACAGGTGGTAGGCAAAAAGATCGGCTTCATGCTGTACCTGGAGCTGGAGAACGTTTCCCGCCGGCGGTTCTACGCCTTCAACGGGGTCCTGGTTTTTCGCGACGAGACCGGGGCCGCGATCTGGTCCAAACCTTACGCCTACGGCGAACCCCTGCTGCCCGGCGAGGTGATAGAGGTCTCTCTGGGCATCTCCAGCGAGCAGACCAGGGAATACCTTAAATTCCTCAAGGCCAAGTCGGTGACGGTGGCGCTGGAAAAGCAGGAGGTCTACGGCGCTGAGTAGTCCGTCTGCGCCGCGCTGCGGGGCCCGCCTGGCGGGCCTTTTTTATTCCAGGATCTTGTCGAGGGCCGGGGTTATGGCGAGTTTGTACCAATGGGCGGTAGCCGCGGTGCAGCGGTGCTTGTCCGGGCAGACCTTTACAAAACCGAAGCGCAGATGGCAGCAGATGGTGACCAGGTTCCCGTCTTCGCAGGAGTACCAGACCTCGCCGGCGCCCTGCGCGATGGCGTAGCGCAGGCGGGCCGACGTGAGGCGCTTCGCCACGCCCATTTCCCTGAACTCGGGCCTGACCAGCAGGGCGTCCATTATCCAGCGGCCTTTTTCGAAATAGATGACGCTGAGGCCGGCCAGTTCTTCCCCGGCGTAGGCCGCGAAGTAGGCGTGGGGCTGCCTGCCCAGGCGCTTTACGGCGCGGCCCTGGTAGAAGTCCTCGAAGCGGGCCTTCCAGGCCTTATCCTCGCGCTCCACTTTGCGTACCGTGATCTTGAGTGCGGTCATCATACCTGTCAATTATAGCGAAAGACCGCAGCGGGCGCATCGGCCATAAGCCCCAGCCGGCAGTGGGCCGAATAGCGCCGCCGCTCTGGGGCTAAAGCCTCTTCAGCGGGCGGAGGCATTCTTATAGTATATAACGGTACCGCCTATAGGAGGCCGCTTGAAGACTATTTTAACAGTACTGCTGCTGCTTGTTCCCGCGCTGCCGGCGTTCACCGCCGGGGCCGCCGCGCCGCAAAGCGCCGCTCTCGGCGCCCTGCCACGCGAACTTCCGTCCCTTCCTCCCTCCCTGCTCGCCCCGCTCCCGGAAAGGGCCGGGTACGACTGGGCGGGTCTGCCGGCGTATATCTTTACCGAGACCGAACGCCTGGCGCCTCCATTGGTGGACGCCATCGGGCGTACCAGGCGGACCCTGGACGTGGCCTTGTACAATCTGCAGATAGACGATACCGTGGCCGCGCTGGTGCGGGCCAAGGAACGCGGGGTAAAGGTGCGCGTGCTCTTTGACGGCGCGCATGTTTACCCGGAGGCGGGCCGCCAGATAAAGGCCATCATAGATTCCGGCATAGAGACCCGGGTGATGAACGGGCGCGGCGGTACCGGCGCCATGCACTGCAAGTACGCCGTGTTCGACGGGACGCTGCTGCAGACCGGGTCGGCCAACTGGAGCGGCTTCGCCGAAAGCTTCAGCTATGAGAACATCATGTTCGTCTCCGACGCGGACGTAGTGGCCGGCTATGAGAGGAATTTCGACTGGATGTGGCGGCAGGCCCGTCCCGCCGGCCAGCCGACCGCGCCCGCCGAGAAACCCACCCCCCCGCCTTCCGACCCCACCCCCGACGTGAATTTTAACGGGACGCTCCTGCCGGATTATGTGTTCTCCCCCCGGGGCGGCACCGAGGCGGCCATCGTCAGGGCCATAGACGCCGCCCGCGCCGAGGCTGACGTGGCCATGTTCACCTTTACTTCCGCAAATATCATGGACGCCCTTAAGCGGGCGGCGGCCCGCGGCGTCCGGGTGAAGCTGATGCTGTTCGCAGGGCAGAAATTTCCTTTCCTGCAGGAGGCCAAGGCCAACCGCATGGAACTCCGCTTCAAGGAAGGCCGGCTGGAAAAAGGCCAGATGCACAATAAATTCGCCGTGCTGGACGGGCGCCTGCTCATAAACGGGTCCTTCAACTGGACCGCCACGGCGGAGAACAGCAATACCGAGAACACCATCTTCACCACGGCCCCGGAATACGTGGCCCCCTACAAGGCGGAATTTGACAAGCTCTACCGGCAAGCTTTCGGCCCTAAAGCCGACTAGACTTCCCTGCGTTAAAAAGAAAAGGCCGCCAGTCAGGCGGCCTTTTCTTTTGCTGCGGGAAGGCGTCAGCGGCGGCGGCGGCCCCCGCCTCCGGCGGGTCTGCGCGCGGAGCGCTGGTTCCAGCCGCGGCCGGCGGCCGCGTGATTGTAGCCCCACAGGGTCTCGGCCGGGATCTCCGGGTGGGTGACCTGGTTCATGGGGATGCCGGTGAGGGTCTCTATACTGCGCACGTCCCCGCCCTGCTCGGGCATGGCGAAGGTGATGGCGCGGCCTGGCTGGCCGGCGCGGCCGGTGCGGCCTATGCGGTGCACGTAAGCGTCGTCCTCGGCGGGCATCTCGTAGTTTATCACCACTTCTATGCCGGTCACGTCTATGCCGCGGGCGGCGATGTCGGTGGCCACGAGGATGCGGTACTTGCCGGACTTGAAGCCTTCCATCGCGTCCTTGCGCTGGCCCATGGTGCGGTCGGAGTGGATCTCGGCCACGGGGTGGCCCATGTAGTCCAGTATCTGCGCCACCTTGGCGGCGTCGTAGCGGGTCTCCACGAAAATGAGCACGGTGCCGGTGTACTTCTCCAGGAGCTTGGAGAGCAGCAGGGGCTTCATGCCGCTGCGCACCACGTAGAGTTCCTGGATCACGTTGGCGGCGGCGGTGCCGGACTTGGCCACTTCTATGCGGATCGGCAGCTTCATGTGCTGGCTGGCCAGTTTCATCACCTCGTCGGGAATGGTGGCGGAGAAGAGCATGGTCTGCCGTTCCTTGGGCAGCTCGCGGATGATGCGGTTGATCTGCGGGGCGAAACCCATGTCGAACATGCGGTCGGCCTCGTCGAGCACCAGGATGCGGGCGTCGTGCACTTTGGCGGCGCCGCGCTCGATATGGTCGTAGACGCGGCCCGGGGTGCCTATGAGGATCCTGGCCTTGCGGTTGAGGTCGCGCAGCTGGGATTCTTTGCCTTCGCCGCCTATGAGGCAGGCGACGCCCATGTTGAAGGCGGGCGCGAAATCGCGGCAGACTTCTGCCACCTGGATGGCGAGTTCGCGGGTGGGCAGCAGCACCAGGGCCTTGCCCGGGCCGGCGGCCAGGCGCTGGATCATGGGCAGCGAGAAAGCGATGGTCTTGCCGGTGCCGGTCTGCGCTATGCCCACCATGTCCTTGCCTTCGGTGGCGATGGGGATGGATTTCTGCTGGATGGGCGTGGGGGTGACGAAGCCCTTCTTGTCGAGGATGTCCATGAGCTTCGGGGCGATGCCGAGCCCGTAGAAGCCGGAGGCCTTTTTCTTCAAGCCCAGGGTGCGCAGGGCTTTGAGGCCTATGTTCTTGAGTAGCTTTTTCATATGGTATCTATATTATAGTCTTTTTCCCCCCGCACCCGCGATTGATACTGGGCCGGCATGGATATGGCTCGGTCGGGCCTTCGCGCAGGCCTGAGCTTGCGTAAGCGCGAAGGCCGGGTGGAGCGAAGCGACACCGCAGTGTGAGGAGCGGCGGCCACGGTGTGGCCGACCGCGTGCCCGACCGAGCCATATCCATGCCGGCCCTTACTATGAACTGTGGCGAACTGTGGGCTAGTTGAGTTCGAATTCTTCGCCGGGGGCGGGGCTTTTGACGTTCTTTATGCCTTCCCTGCCCAGGGCTTCTGTCAGGGCCGCGCGGGCTTCGGGTTCGCCGTGCACCAGGAAGACGCCGCGCCGCGGGGCGCAGGCCTTCACGAAAGAGACGATGTCGTTATTGTCCGCGTGGGAAGAGAAAACGTGCATGGTCTCTATGGAGGCCGCCACCTCGTGCTCCATGCCGAAGATCTTCACCAGTTTCTGCCCGTCCTGCAGGCGCCGCCCCAGCGTGCCCTGCGCCTGGTAGCCCACCAGCAGCACTATGTTCTCCGGCCCGGAGATGTTGTTGCGCAGGTGGTGCAGCACGCGGCCGCCTTCGCACATGCCCGAGGCCGAGATTATCAGCATCGGCCCCTTCTTGTTGTTGAGCGCCTGCGACTCTTCCTTGGTGCGCAGGTAGCGGATATAGTCGAAGCCGAACGGGTCGCCGTCCATGCGCGCGTAGGCCTGGAACTTGTCGTCGAAGGAGAAGTCGTCGCGGAACTTGCTGAAGATCTCGGTCAGGCTGACGGCCATGGGGCTGTCCACGTAGACGGGGATCTCGGGCGCGGCTTTTTCCCTGAACAGGCGGTCCAGGATAAAGACTATCTCCTGCGTGCGCTCCAGGGCGAAACTGGGGATGATCACCTTGGCCCGGGTCGCTACCGCGCGCCGGATGACTTCCGCCAGTTTTTCCCCGGCGTCGGCCAGCTTCTCGTGCAGCCGCCCGCCGTAGGTGCTTTCCACCACCAGGTAGTCCACGCCCTCCGGGGCCACCGGGCTTTCCATCAGCAGGCCTTCCTGGCGGCCCAGGTCGCCGGTATAGAGCAGGCGGCGCCGCCCGCCTTCGGTGTCCAGGTCCAGCTGGCACATGGCCGAACCCATCACGTGGCCGGCGTTGAGAAAGCGCGCCTCTACGCCCGGCAGCGGGGCAAAGGCGGTATTGTAGGCCGTGGGTTTGAGGTGGGCCAGGGCCTTCTTCGCGTCTTCCTCGTCGTAAAGCGGTTCTATGGTAAGTTTTTCCGCGGCATGGATCTTGTTGTAGAACCGGGCGTCGCCCACCTGCAGGCGCGCCGAATCCGCCAGCATTATGCCGGCTATTTCCGCCGTGCCGGCGGTGGCGTACAGCGGGCCGTCGCAGCCGTCGCGGTAAAGCGAAGGCAGCAGGCCGCAGTGGTCTATATGCGCGTGCGAGAGCAGCACCGCGTCCACCGAGGCGGGCGGGAAGGCGAAGGAGCGGTTCTTCTTCTGCGCGTCGTTGCGGTGCCCCTGGAACATGCCGCAGTCCAGGAGCAGTGAGCCCGCCGGCGTCTCCAGCAGGTGGCGCGAGCCGGTCACTTCCCCCGCCGCGCCGTGGAACGAGATCTTGGTTTTTGACATGCTAGTTTCTCCGTGGCGCGAAATCCCGCAGCGGCCCGAGGGTCTTGCGCATCAGTATTTCGTCGCTGCCCTTCCTGAAAAAGTCCTTCAACACCCCCGCTTTTTTGTAGCCGAGGCGCCTGTAGAAGCGGAGGGCTCCTTTATTAAAGGAAGAGACGCACAGGAAGACATTGGGCGAGCGGGCGAAGATCTTCTTCTCCGCGAAGCGCATCAGCGCTTCCCCCAGCCCCCGCCCCCGGAAGCCCGGCGCGGTGAACAGGGACTGGATATACCCGCGGAAGGTGCCGTACATGGTGATGGTCACCAGCCCGGCCAGGGCGCCGCCTTCCTTTATCATATAGGTCTCGCGGAAAGGTACGCTGAAAGTGGCAAGGCAATGCGCCGGGCCCAGGCCCAGGGCGCGCCAGGGGTCCGAAGCGGCCATCAGCGCGGCCGCGGCCTTTTTGTCCTTACCGGAAGCCAGGCGGGTTACCTTCACGCTCTAGATAATACTAAATTCGCGCCGGCGGGCATAAAATGGGATAATATTCCCATGCTGCACGACTTTCTGGATTACGCGGCCTTCGCTTTCCTGGCTTTGTTCCCCATCCTCAATCCCCCGGCCATGTCGCCTATCTTCCTGGATATGACCGACGCCCTGGCCGATGAGGACCGGCATAAACTGGCCTGGCTGATAGGCAAATATACCTTTATGCTGCTGTTCGCGGTGCTGGTGGCCGGCGGCTGGCTGCTCAAGATCTTCGGCATCTCGGTCCCCGTCATCCGGGTGGCCGGCGGCCTGCTGCTCTTCAACACGGC
Organism: Elusimicrobiales bacterium; assembly: GCA_023701245.1. Lineage (GTDB taxonomy): Bacteria > Elusimicrobiota > Elusimicrobia > Elusimicrobiales > UBA9959 > UBA9959. The sequence goes on from JAMPXK010000006.1 coordinate 59,323, forward strand.
CTGGAAGATGCTCAATAACGAACCTAAATTCTCGCCCGAGGAGCATGAGGAGCTAAAAGGCCGTGTTTCTTCCCGCGCGTTCTTCCCTATGACCATGCCGGTTACCGCCGGCCCCGGTTCCATAGCCGTTACGCTTACCCTGGTGCCGGCCGGCTCGCTGCTGGCCTCCGGGACCTGGGTTAAGTTCGCCGGGGACGCGGCGGGGATAGCCCTGGCCGCTCTTAGCGTTTTTCTTTTCTACCGTTATTCGGAGAACCTGCTGCGCCGGCTGGGCCGCGCCGGGGCGCAGACCATTTCCAAGATCTCCGCTTTTATCCTGCTGGCCATCGGCGTGCAGATAATCTGGCAGGGGCTGCGCGGGCTTATGGCCGCCGGTTAAGAAGTCCCGCTTGCTTTCGAGGGGCGCTGTCGCGCCCCTTTTTTTATCCCAATATTTGACCGGGGGCCAAAGGACCTATGCCGCATATAGGCCTTTTGGCCCTTGCGGAATAGGCCGTATGGCTTAAACTATGTTTGATTTAAGTCATTGACCAGTGTCAAGCAGCGGAGGAAAGTTGAAACTCAACGGTGTACTGCTCGCGGCTGTTCTTACGGTCCTTCCCTTTTCCCGCCTGGCGGCGCAAGCCCCGGCTTTCGAGGCCCTCAGGGTTTCGGCGGCCGGGGTCGATCTTTCCGCACTGCCCCAGCCCGAGGCGCGCCTCTTTAACGCCCCCCTTCCCGGCCACCGCGCCCTTTCCGGCAAGGCGCTCTTCGATTACCTGCATCAGGCCACCGTGCCCGCTCCCCGCAAAGCGTTCCCTTCCTACGACGGCTCGCGGGCTTTCATGTATTCCAAGGCCGATAATGCCGGCTGCAACGGCGCCCCCGGCATCATAACCCTGTATTCCCGCGTCTGCGTGAACGGCTCCAGCGACAGCGGCAACGCCTACCGCGAGACCGGGGATATGAACAAGGACGGCGTCGTGGACAACTTCATCAACGCCGAGCATATCTGGCCGCAGAGCTATTTCAACAGCGCCCTGCCCATGGTGGCGGACCTCCACCACCTCGCCCCCACTTTCCCTACGCCCAACGGCCGCCGGGGCAACCTCCGGTTCGCGCGCGTCTCCAAGCCCATCTACAGCACCTCGTCCGGCTCTATGCTCGGTAAAGAAGGTTTCGAGCCGGCCGACGAGGCCAAAGGCAATGTCGCCCGCGCCATCTTCTACTTCGTGGTGCGCTACCATGACCGCAATATCCGGCAGGGAATGGATTATACGGGTTTCTGGATCAACAATGTGCAGATGCTGCTGGAGTGGAACCGGCAGGACCCGCCCGACGCCGCTGAACTGCGCCGCAACGCGCTCGTAGAGGAATTCCAGGGCAACCGCAATCCTTTCATAGACGAGCCGGCCCTGGCCGAGCAGATAGGCGCCGACGTTTTCAGGGCTCATTAAAGCCCGGCGCCGGTCAGCAGGAAGGCCCCTTCCGGGGCCTTCTTTTTTTTATCGGTTATCTGGCCGCCACAGGCCAGCGGCATTTTTCGGGCAGAACTTTGTTGACCCGCAGGCGGACGTCCTCTACGTAAGTCACCTGCGGCAGCCGGTCGCCCTTATGCAGGGTCCTCAGGGCGCGCGCGGCGGCGGCCCCCGCCTGGGCGAACTCCGGGGCGTAGGAAGCCGTAGCCCCGCTCCCCACTAGGGCGGAGGTAGGGGCGTAGAAGGGAATGCCGTTGGCGCAGGAAAAACTGGCCAGGAGCATGATGCTGGACTGGGTGATCAGGGCGGGGTCCGGCATGAGCCAGAAGGCGTCCATCTTTCCCATCAGCCGGCGCAGGCGCTCCGGGAAAGCTTCCGGATTCTTCAATTTGGAGGAGATCACCTCTATGCCGGCGGCTTTGCCCGCCTCCCGCAGGTCCGAAATGTAGTCTTCACCGGGATAGGCCGTCCAGAAAACGGCCAGGCGCCGCAGGCCCGGCTGAAAGGCCTTGTAAGCGGCCAGGGCGGGGCCGGGGGCGGGTACCATGGAGATCTCGTGAAAGCCGCGGCCCCGGAGGGCCACCGGGGCCAGCGCGTAGACTATATGCGCGCCCTGCGGGTAATCAAGGGCGGCGGCCTTCGCCCCGAAAGCCGCGGTATGCCTGGTTTCGTCAGTTGGAACCTCTCCTGGTTGGGAAAGGTCGAACAGGGTGAAAGGTTCCCCCATCTCGGCTTTGAACTCCAGATACGCCTCGGCGTAGGGGCCGGTGTTGACGGAGAGTACGGCGGTCAGGTCACCGGCCAGGCAGGCCGAGGGCAACAGCAGCAGCGCGCCGGCCGCCAGCCAGGGCGGCGGTCTCAGTCGTTTGTTCCTGTCTCTGTTCTCCGTCATTTCACCCTTTAAAATTTATAGGTCAGGCCGGCCGTCGCCTCGAAAGGATTTTGCGGCGCCCCGGCCATGGTGTCCGGCCCTGCACCGTAGGCTGCATTGTAGTAACGGCGGTCAAAAATATTCTTAAACTGCAGATAGGCCGTGAGGCCGGCCAGTTTGGCGCAGGCGTAGCGTATGAGCAGGTCCGCTACGGCAAAGGGCGCCACTCTTCCCCCGTCCTGATTGCGGCTATAGGAGCGGTAGAGCAGTTTTGGCGTTACGGACAATCTGCCGCGCAGCACGGACAGGCCCGCCAGGAGCGTGTGTCTGGAGTTGAACGGCATCGGGGCGCCGTCCTGTCTGGCTTCCGAAAGTGTATATGACGCCCAAGGTTCCAGGCTGCAGCGGCCGGCACGCCATACGGCGTCGGCGCGTAAAGTGGTGCCGAAGGTCTCCGCGGTTCCGGTGTTGATGGGTTGTTCCAGTGTGTCAACTTCCACGCCCTTGAACAGACCGGGGCCTATGGAGACGTCCTGGATAAGGTCATAGACTTTGGTGTAATACGGATTCAGGGAGACCCTGAGGGAACTCCCGAAAGAATGGGTCAAAGAGGCTTCCGCGGAGCGCAGCTTTTCCGGGGCCAGGCCCTCGTTGGGAATATGGAAGAAGTAACTATGATAGCCGCTGGCCGCCGTCGGCGATGAAACAAAAGAACCGAAATGCCTGTGCGTGTCGCTCGGAGAGGGCGAGAGGAAGGCTTCTCCGTAGAGAAGCTTGACCACTGTGTCCTCACTGGCGCCCGGCTTCCAGACAAGCCCCGCCCGCGGGTTCCAGGTCTCGCCATAAGTGCTGTTGCGGTCGTAGCGCAATGCCAGTGACAGGGAAACGTTCCCCAGCTGGCTGGCCTGGAGCCTTATGAAAGCCCCGGTATTGGAGTACACCAGGGAATAGAAATCCACCGGGATGTCGGAGCCGGTGTAGGTAAAGCCCTGGGAGACCGGGCTTTTCGAAGTGTCGAACTTGCGGGAAAGGTCCGCGGTGTAGGGCAGTACCGTGCTCTGCTGGTAGGTCAGTCCCAACAGTACGGGGTATCCTTGAGCCGGCTCGAACGACAATAACTCATGGATGGACGTGGTCTGCGCCGAAGCGTATTTATAAGCGGGCTGATAGGAAGAAAAAGAGTTGAGGAACTTGGTCTCGGGTGAAAGTTCGTAATCGTAATAGGAGGCCAGGCTGGTAAGGGTCCACGCCTCGTCGGGAGAAGTATACGAGTGCCTGCCGTAGACGGTCCAATAGCCGGTGGCGAAACGGGCGTCCTTCACGTACTGTGAGAATTCCGGCTTTACGCCTATGGAAGAGGAATGGGACTCTCCCATGCGGATGAACCCCATGTCTACATTTCCAAGGGTCACGCGGGAATTCATGTAGGAGGATACTTCCCTGGCGTCATACGGGCGCGGCGCCACGGTAGCCGTTGCCGTGCTTCCCACTGTCTTCATAAGGCCCTGCTGGTACTCGCCGTTGTGCCAGGCATAGTCTGTTTTGTAGAAGGCCGGAAGTTCCGGCCCTTCCGAACTGGCCGCGGCGTACGTAAGGGAAGCGGAGGGCAGCCGGGCACCGGGGACGTTGCTGCTCAGCCGGGATCCGGCGGATGCGTCCGCGTTCTTCGAATCGAATCTGCCGTACGCCGCGGACACGCGGCTGTGGTTGTCGGAGCGGGTTACCACGTTTATGACCCCGCTGAACGCGTCCGCCCCATATAGGGAAGACATCGGGCCGAGTACCACCTCCACCCTTTGGGCGTCCGCCAGCGACAACTGCTGCGCTATCGCGAACATATCTCCTGTAGGCGGGGTAATGCGCACCCCGTCGTACATCACGAGCAGGCGCTCATTATCATGAATGCCCCGGACGCTTATCACATTCAATCTCCCCTCGTCGGAATTGCGCTGCACCTGGAATTGGGGAGTGTCGTTGAGCAGGTCCGCCAGGGACCTGTAACCGCGTTTTTCCAGGGTCTCGGCAGTAATGACATAAGCGGTGGCGGCCGTGTCGGAAGGGCGTTCTTCGGCGTAGGAAGCCGCCAGCAGCGGCGTGTCCATGATGTCGCCCAGCGTGGACTGGAAAAAGTCCACATCCGAGCCCTCCGGCTGGGCGCAGCTTGTGGCGGCGTAAAAGAACAGGCCGCATGCTGCGGCTAAAAACGCTTTCTGTCTCATTGCTCTATCCCCCCTCGAAAAAACGCGGTCAGGCTACTGCGCCAGCTTGTATGGGTCTTCGGTAACGCTGAGCATGTACATGGCTGCCTTGACGTTCCTGGGGACGGCCTTGCCTATCATGGCCGCGCCCGGGTAAAAAGTTGTCCCTTCCAGTTCCGTGGTGAACGCGAAGACGCCGCGCTTCTCATAGGCCCAGTCCATGGTGTCGCCCGTGGCCACGTAAAGGTCGCTGGCCTGCTGGGGCCTGTAGCCGGTGGCGGCGGCCATGGCCTTGGCCATGGTCTCGAAAACCTTGCGGTCGCGGGCGCTCTCTACCGGAGTGCTTTTGCCCGCCCAGGGGTACAGCAGGAGGCTGGAGTAGGAATGATAGCTCATCAGCGTCCGTAACCCGGGCCTGGTTTCTATAAAGGCCTTTACCGCCAGAGTTTCGGGTTCGGAGAAAGCGTAGGGCCCGCAATAGGTGTCGGCGCCGGGCGAATGGGAGGCGCCGGCCTGGCACCAGCGGGAGTCGTAGTTGCGGTTCAGGTCCACCCCTATGCTCTTGTCCGGGTTGACGCGCGCGTTCTTGCGGTGCCAGCGGTATTTCCCGGTCTGGAGGTCGTATTCCGCGCCGTCGGGGTTGGTCATCGGGGCGACGTAGATGTCCAGGGTGTCGAGGTACCTGCGTATCTCGGGATCGGTCTTGCGCTCGAGCAGGTAGGCGGCCACGCCCAGAGCTACTTCGTTGGAAAGGTGCTCGCGGCCGTGGTGGTTGCCCATAAAGAACGCGGCCGGCCTGGCCGACGGGGCTTCCCCCTTCTCGGCCGGGTTTATGCGCAGGCACCAGATGTCCCGGCCCTGCACGGTTTTGCCCAGGGAGAAGAGCGAGGTTTCCGCCGGGTTGGCGGCCGCCAGGGCCCGCAGTTCCTCCAGCGTCTCGGCGTAATTGTGATAGGGCGCGTCGGCCGCCGGGAAATCCTTGAGGTGGTTTTTGGCGTAGTCCCGGATGGGCTGGCGGCTTTTGACGAAAAAGCCTTTCGCGGCCAGTTGCTCCATGGCCGTTTTCTCTATAAGGCCTGAAACGAAGCCTTCGCGGATCTCCGCGATATCCAGCCCGGCCGCGAGCAGCGCGGTGCGGTCGAATTTGTCCTCGGCGGCTACCGTGACCCAGTAGCGCGTGTCCGCCGCCAGGTGATCGAACGCTCCCGGCAGCCGCGGTTCAGGCGCGGGCGCGGCGGCCCGGGGGCCCGCGGCCTGCTCCAGCTGGGCATACGGGCCAAGGCAGAAAGCGAGAGGCGCGTTAAAGGCGAGGGCGGCGGCAAGGAGGTTTTTTTTCATTGAGGACCTGTTATGGAAATATAGCAAAACCGAGGGCTTGCGGGCCATGTTTTTAAGGTATAATATCCGTGGCGTACTAAGACGAACTTGGAGGCATTTTGAAACGCAACTTGCTGTTCGCCGTACTTGCCCTGACCGCCGCAGGTTTCTGGTTCCCTTCTTCCGCGCAGGACCTGCCGAGCCTCGAACAATTCTACTCCGCCCTTCCCGGGCAGGAAGCGCCGCCTTCCCCCGCCATTCCCTTCCGCGCCGCAGCCTATCTGGCCGGCGCGGTTTCTGTTAACGGCGAGAAACTTTTTCAGTACCTGCACGAGGCCACCGAGTATCCCGTACTTGGGACCGGCACGGATTACCTTAAAGCCAAGAAGTACATGTTCTCCGTCGCCGACAATACCGGGTGCGGCGGGCGCCCGGGCGTTACCTGCGCTTATTCCCTGATCTGCGTCCCCGGGGCCAGCGAGCACGGCGCCGACTACAAGGAGCCGGGCGACGCCAACGGCGACGGCATCCAGGACAGGGACGGGATGAACGCGGAACATGTCTGGCCGCAGGGGTTCTTCGACGAAGCCAAGCCCATGAAGTCCGACCTGCATCACATTTTCCCCACCTTCATTACCGTCAACAACATGCGGGGCAGCCAGCCTTTCGGTGAAGTCTCCAGCCCCGTCTACGGCACCAACAGCGGCTCGCAGTTGGGCGATGACGGCTTCGAACCGGCCGACGCCGTCAAGGGCGACGTGGCCCGCGCCATGCTCTATTTCGTACTGCGCTACCACGACCGCTCTATTCGCGACGGCGTGGATTACGCCGATTTCTGGAAGAACCGCGTCCCGCTGTTCATGAAATGGCACCTCCAGGACCCACCCGACGCCGCCGAGCGCCGCCGCAACGACCTGATAGATTCCTACCAGGGCAACCGCAATCCCTTCGTGGACGATCCCCGGCTTGTGGAAAAGATAGGCCTGAAGGTTTTCCAGGCGCATTGACCGGCCGGGCAGGAGCCCGCCGCGCGAGCCCCGCTTTTCGCGGGGCTTTTTATTTGGGTAAAGGCGTAAGGCGGACTTTGCCGGCGACTACCGCCAGGTTGAGCCGCACCAGTTGGGCGGCATAGTCCCAGGAAAGGGACTCCAGCTTGTCGCAGGCTTTGTGGTAGCAGGGGTTGTGGTCGTCCCAGTGCTCTATGGACAGGTACGTGGGGATGCCGGCTTCCAGGAAAGGGACATGGTCGCTGCCCCAAGCCGGCATGGCGATGTAAGGCTGCAGTTTGGTGTAGGTCCTGGCGAGCGACCCCACCCAGTCGGCGTGGGCCGAAAATTCCTTATTGGTCTCTATCTCCAGGATCCCGTCGCGGTTCCAGGCGATCATGTCCATGTTCACGGCCCAGGCGATCCGGGAAAGCTCGCCGGATTCCTTCAGCTTTTTAACGCAGGCGTAGCCGCCGGCTATGCCGGTCTCCTCGCCGTTGGCCGCCACGAAGATAAGGTCGTGGTCCGCCTTGTAATTGGAAAGGACCTTGGCCATCTCCAGCACCCCGGCCGAACCGGAGGCGTTGTCGTCGGCACCGGCGTTCTCATGTCCCACGGAATCCATGTGGCCTATGACCAGAAAGGCCTTAGCCCCCGCGGGGCCCGCTTTGCGGCGCGCTAGGATGTTGCATTCCTTGTCCGCCTTGCGGTTCTTGTAGCACTGGCGTTCCACGGCGTAGCCCATGCCCGCGAACTGCGCGGCGATGTAGTCCATGGCGGCCCTGTTGCCGGAAGCCGCGGACAGGTCCAGGGAGCCGGCGCTGCGCTTGCCCGTCATGGTGATGGCCTCGGCGTAGCCCATGAGCCGGCGGCTGTCTATCCCGTCCAGCAGGGAGAGTACCGCCGGGTCGGCGGCTTTTTCCTCGCCCTTTGGCGCGGGGCCGTTGTACACTTCTCCCGGCGAGACCAGGCGCAGGCGCGCGGCCAGGGCCGGCGGCAGCTGGGCAAGCGGTACCGTGAGTTTTACCAGGCGGGTGCGGCCCGCGGAGTAGGAAGTCTCTGAAAAGGCGGAGAGCTCCTCCAGGAAGGCGGGATCCTGGGAGAGCAGCAGGTACTCCGGGCCTCCGGCCGCGGCCGCCTCCGCGGCGCAGAACGCCGCGGCCAGGAGCAGGCCGGTCCGGAGCAGGAACAGTCTCATCTTATAAAGGCAGGACCTTCCTGCCGTAAACCTCGTTGAGTATCTGGGCTATGGCGGTGTAGAAGGCCGAGAGCCCGCAGAAAATGCCTTCGTAGCCGGCCAGGGTCTTGCAGCCGCCGGTAAAGTCGGCGTAGGCCAGCAGGAAGAAAAGCACGGTCAGCGAGAGGAAGACCGTCTGCAGGGCGCGGCTCAGCTTCAGGGTGCCGATGAACATACAGGCGGTGAAGAGGCCCCAGACGCTCAGGTACCAGCCCATGGCGTACGGCGAAGAGGCCTCGCCCAGGCCCAGTTTGGGCAGGACCAGCAGGGCCACCAGGGAGAGCCAGAAGAAGCCGTAGAGCGTGAAGGCGGTGGTGCCGAAGGTGTTGCGCTTTTTCCACTCCATCGCCCCGGCCATTACCTGGGCCAGGCCGCCGATGAAGATGCCCATTCCCAGGATCATGGTATCGAGCGGGAAAAAGCCGGCGTTGTGCAGGTTCAGCAGGATGGTCGTCATTCCGAACCCCAGCAGGCCCAGGGGGGCGGGGTTGGCGGTGGTGTCGGTTATGGTCAGTGCAGAGGTCTGGTCGGTCATCGGTGTCTCCTGTGTTTTGAACTAAGGTGAAATTATAGCAGTTAGGCGGGTAGCCCTTGAACCGTGAAAAAATTTTGTATAATTATTCCTGTTGTAATTCGCCGGTAGCTCAATGGTGGAGCATTCGGCTGTTAACCGAAGGGTTGCTGGTTCGAGTCCAGCCCGGCGAGCAAAATTTAAGACCCCCCGCATGGGGGGTCTTAAATTTTCCCCGCCGGGCGGGGTGACCTCGATCCAACTTCCCTGGTTCGGGTAAAGGTTTCGCAGCGCGAAACCTTTACCGCAGTGTCCA
>JAMPXK010000058.1 GCA_023701245.1 Elusimicrobiales bacterium
CTTCGCGCTTACGCAAGCTCAGGCCTGCGCGAAGGCCCGACGGACACATACCCGCGCCGGAACCGTAAGAAACCAATACTCCGCTCTCAGGCGTTGCTTGTTTTTCCCTCTATAATTTGTGAAAATCTATAGGAGAAGGCCCCCGAAGCACAGGAGAGACCATGTCAGATTATTTCCCCCTGAAAGAGAAGACCCGCTACGAATATAAATTCACCAGCACCGAGTTCGAAGGCGTGGCGAAGATCTTCATCGATATCCTTTCCGTGGCCAAAAAGGCCGCCAAGACCGTCGCCCAGGCCAGGATGATCTTCGAACTGCGCGATACCCATACCACCGAATACACCATAACCCGCGACGCCAAGTGGCTTACCACGGCCGACGGCGTCGTCATAGGCGGCCGCCGCGAGTTCCCCCTGCCGGTCAAGGAAGGGTTCAAGTGGGACGAATACCCGGATGCCAGCGAGATCGTCTCTCTCTCGGACAAGGTCTCCATAAAAGCCGGTAAGTTCGCCAAGTGCATGAAGATAGTAACCATGCTCGCGGGCGGCGACTCCGGCAAGTCCGTCCGCTATTACGCCCCCGGCACCGGTTATATCCTCGAGGAGTACAACGGCGAGGATAAGACCTGCGAACTGGAGCTGGTCGCGATCTGCAAAGTCCCCGAAGAGAAGAAAAAAACCCGTAAATAGGCCGCCGCGCGGCCCAGGACGCAACAATGCCTCTGCCCACCATAAAAGAACTGCTCAAGAGCGCCGGCCCCGTCGAGGGGCTCACGGCGCGCGGCTGGATAAAGACCCGCCGCGACTCCAAGACCCATTCCTTCGCGGAACTGAACGACGGTTCCTGCAGGGAAAGCCTGCAGGTGATCTTTTCACCGGACGGCGGAGATTTCACCGCCGTCCTGCCCCAGCTGGTGACGGGCGCGGCCGTGGAAATCCTGGGCGACCTCGTGGCTTCCCCCGCCGCCGGGCAGAAGTACGAATTGAAGGCCAGGTCCGTTAAGGTGCACGGCGGCTGCGACGCCGAGAAGTACCCTATCCAGAAGAAGAAGACCTCCGACGAATTCCTCCGCACGGTGGCACACCTTCGCCCGCGCACCAACAAGTACGCGGCCATGCTGCGCGTCCGTTCCGAACTCGCTTTCGCGGTGCACTCCTATTTCCGCAATAACGGCTTCACCTACGTGCACACCCCCATCTTTACGGCGTCCGACGCCGAAGGCGCCGGGCAGATGTTCGCGGCCACCGCTTTCGACCTGACGAAGCTCGCGGGCCTGCCGAAGACCGAGAACGGGGAGATCGACTTCTCCAAGGACCTGTTCGGCAAGAAAGTGGGGCTGACCGTCTCCGGTCAGATGGAGGGCGAGGCGCTGGCGCTGGCGCTGGGCAAGATCTACACTTTCGGCCCCACGTTCCGGGCCGAGAATTCCAACACCTACAGGCATTGCGCCGAGTTCTGGCAGATCGAACCCGAGATGGCGTTCTACGAACTGCAGGACGATATGGAGCTGGCCGAGGATTTCATCAAGACCATCACGAAGGACGTGCTGCAGAAGTGCCCTTCGGACATAGAGCTGTTCGCCAAGTACGTGGAACCGGCGCTGATGGACAATCTCCGCAACATCACGGAGAACACTTTCGAGCGCCTCCAGTACACCGACGCCGTGAAACTGCTGGAGCCGGAGAACGCCCGGTTCGAACTTAAGGTGAAGTGGGGCGTGGACCTGGCCAGCGAACACGAGCGCTTCCTGGTGGAGAACTATTTCAAGAAGCCGGTCATCATGTACAACAAGCCCAAGGAAGTGGCCTCCTTCTACATGAAGCTCAACGACGACGGAAGGACCGTGCGCGGCATGGACGTGCTGGTGCCCCGCATAGGCGAGCTGGTGGGCGGCAGCGAGCGCGAGAACAGGCTGGACGTGCTGGAGGGTCGCATGAACGACCTGAAGATGAAGGTGGAGGATTACTGGTGGTTCCTGGACCTGCGCCGTTTCGGCTCCGTGCCGCATTCCGGTTTCGGTCTCGGTTTCGAGCGGATGATGATGCTGGTTACCGGCATTTCCAATATCCGCGACGTGACCGCCTTCCCCAGGGTGCCCGGCTACGCGGAGTTCTAGCCGCGCCGCGACATGAAAAAGGCCGGACGCTGTCCGGCCTTTTTTATGCCTCGGCGCGCCGCTCAGCGGCGGTCCAGCTCGCGCAAGTGTTTCTCCGCTGCCAGCACTATCCTGAGGTTCTCGCCGAAATCCGCTACCGCCGGCGGCAGCCAGGGAGCGGCTTTCAGGGTTACCAAAGAACCTTCCCCGTCCCTGGCCACGGCGGCCTCCACCCGGCTGCCCATGCTCCTTAAAATGACCGACGGGGTTCTGGCGGTTATGCTGCCGGCCACCGGGTCGCTGCCCGTGACTTTGTACCGCGCTACTTCCGTGAAGTAATGCGAGAGCAGGTGGAAGACCCTGTCCGGTGGCAGGCCGAGGCGGAACTGCCGGGCTTGGCGCGGCGAGTAGATGTCGCCTTCGGGCTTGTCGCCGGCGGCCTTGCGCGCCGCGCGGATGTGCATGGTCCCCATGGCGGCGGACATGGCCGCCCCGAAGACCAGCGAGGTCAGCAGCTCCTGCAGTATGGAGTCCAGGCCCTCTAGCATGTTCAGGTTCGCCGCGAGGGTTCCCAGGAAGAAGAAGAAGGTTCCCCAGAAGAAGATCTTGGCGTAGGTTTTGAGCATTTTTCCTCCCCGTCGTACTCCGTGTATTCTATAAAAAAATCAGCGCCTGCGCTTGAGCGAGGCGAAGACCCCCGCCAGGGAGAGCAGCGTGAAGATAACCACTCCGGCGTTCATGGCGGGGCCCAGCCTGGCGGCGTTATCCGGGCCGAGGGTGACCCGCCCCAGGAAGACGGAAAACAGCACCATCACCACGGCCATGCTGAACATCTGCCCGGTAATGCGCATGGTGGCCAGCGTGGCCGCGGCCACGCTGTAATAGCGCTTTTCCACGGAACCCATGATCGCGTTGGTGTTGGGAGCCGAGAACAGGGCCAGTCCCAGTCCCAGCACGCAGAGGCCCGTCACTATACGCCAGAGGGGCAGGCCCGCCGCCGTTACCGAAAAACAGGCCAGGCCGGCCGCAGTAAGCCCCATACCCGCGGAGGCTATCACGCCGGGGTCGATACGGTCGGAAAGCCTGCCCGCCCAGGGAGAGAAGGCCACCATGAACAGCGGCTGGAAGACCAGTACCAGGCCCGCCTGTTTCGGGGACATCCCCTCGTGATACTGCAGGTAGAGGCTAAGCAGGAAACCAGAGGCGAAGCTGGCCCCGTAGTTGAGGAAGGCGGCGAGGTTGGAGAACGCGAAGACCCGGTTCTTCAGGAAGAGCGCGGCATTGAGTATAGGGTACGGCACCCGGGTCTCACGCCTCAGGAACAGGACCAGCGCCGCGGCGCCGGCGGCGGCGAGGAACAGCCCGCCCGGCTTTGTAACAGCCGAGAGCCCCAGCATCAGCGCCGCCAGGGCGGCGGCGTAGAGTAATGCGCCCCGCAGGTCGAAACCGTCCTCTTCCTGGCCCTTCCACTCCGCCCCGGCCAGGCCGCGGCGCACCAGGCAGAGCACCAGCAGGCCTATCGGAACGTTGACCAGGAAAATTGCGCGCCAGGAGACCTGCTGGGTCAGGAACCCGCCGACGGGCGGGCCCAGGGAAAGCCCGGTATAGACCGCGGCTGAAACCCAGCCAATGGCCTTCCCCCTGCTTTCCGGCGGGAATACGGAGGTAAGGATGGCGACCGCGGTGCCGAAGATCATCGATGACCCGGCGCCCTGCAGCGCCCTGGCCGCCAGCAGCTGCCCCTGCGTGGCGGCCAGGCCGCAGAGAAGGGAGGAAACGGTGAAGAGGACGAAGCCCGCTGTGAAGATCTTCTTTCTGCCGAAGATGTCGGCCAGGCGGCCCATGGGTACCAGCAGCGCGGCGCTGGCAAGCAGAAAGGAAAGAGAGACCCAGCCCATCCCAAGAGCGTTCAGGCCCAGGGCAGGGGCCATGACAGGCAGGGCCACGTTGATGGACGAGAGCATGAACGGCGTGGAGAAAGAGGCGAGCACCGCTATAAGCAGTACGGTATTCGGGTTCGGCATGGGGATATTCTATAATTTAGCGGAGCCCGCAACTCAGGGACGGGCCGCAGCAAAGGACGCGATGGAAAGACAAAAAGCGCTGGAACTCCTTAAGACACACGTAAAGAACGAGAATCTGGTAAAGCACTGCCTGGCCGCCGAAGCCGTAATGCGGGCGCTGGCCGCGCGCCTGGGCGGCGACCCGGAACTTTGGGGCCTGGCGGGCCTTCTGCACGATATAGACGTGGAGCTCACCGCCGGCGACCTGGCCAGGCACACCCTGGAGGCGGAACGCATCCTGGCCGCCGAGGGCCTGCCTGCCGAACTTATAGACGCGGTAAAGATGCACAACGAGGCGGCTCACGGCGGCCGCCGGCGTGACCAGGTCTTTCACCGCGCCCTGGCCGCTGGCGAGACCGTGACCGGCCTGATAACCGCTACCGCGCTGGTTTACCCTGACAAGCGGCTGGCCAGCGTAAAGACCTCCTCCGTCGCAAAACGCATGAAGGACAAACGCTTCGCCGCGTCGGTGGACAGGGCCATCATTCTGGAATGCGAGGTGCTGGGCCTTAAGACAGAGGAATTCCTGCAGCTTTCCCTCGACGCCATGCGTTCCATAGCGCCGGACCTGGGGCTTTAGGCAAGCCGCTGCGTGCCGCGCGCCTGCGGGTCTCCCAGAAAACGCACTATCTTATCCAGGAGTTCCGAGGTCTCGTACGGCTTCGGGATGAATTCCGCTATTTCCGCGCCCAGGTGCCGGCGGTGCAGTTCGAAAGCGTCCAAACCGGTGAACGCTACTATGGGGGTTTTGCGGGCGGCGGGGTCGCAGCGCAGCCTGGTTATCAGCTGCGCCGGTTCCATATCGGGCAGAATGAGGTCCAGGAGTATCAGGTCGGGCCTGGACTTTAGGGCCTCCGCCAGCCCGTCCTCCCCCGTCTGCGCCGCCAGGACCTGAAAACCCCGGAGCTCCAGGCGTATCTTGGCCAGCAGGATGTGCTGCGCGTCGTCCTCGATCAGCAGGATCTTATACATTGGCTTTTTCCCTGCCTTCGGCCAGTTTGCGGATAAAGGCCTCCTCGTCCCGGAAATCTCCCGGAAAGGACAGCAGCAGGGTGATCCCCGAAGCTTCCCCCTGGGCCAGCCCGGCGATGTCCGCGAGCCCCTTTTCCACGAAGGAGCAGGCCCGGCAGCCCTCGCGCGGGTCGGCGTTGGAGAGGATCAGCGTAAAATCCCCCTCCTCGCGTTTCAGGACGGCGTGACAGTTGCGCATGTTGCTCTTTATGAACTTTTCGGCCCTCGCGGAGAATTCGTGCGCCCTGGGGCCCGCCTTTACGGCCGCGCCGGAGAAGTTGATGTCGACGACGCAGAATTTGTAATTGTGGGCCAGGGCCAGCTCTATTTCCCTGCGGACAAGTCCCTTGAGCGCCGCGTCGAAGGGGAGTACGGGCAGGAGAACGTAGAACTTGGAACCTTTTGGCGGCTCGCTTTCCACCCAGACGCGCCCGCCGTGCAGTTCCACTATACCTTTACAGATGGCCAGACCCAGGCCGGTCCCCTTCACCCCGGGCGGGCGCCGGCGCCCGACCTGGGAGAACTTGTTGAACAGCCGCGGGATGTCGTCCGCCTCTATGCCGGGCCCGGTATCTTCCACGCAGAGCAGGGCTTCCCCCTCCCAGGGCCGCAGCGAGAGGGTGATGACCCCGCCGCGGGGCGTGAACTTTATGGCGTTGGTGACCAGGTTGATTATGACTTCACGCACTTTCTCCTTGTCGCAGTAGGTGAAGAGAGGCGCCTTGGGCAGGTCCATGGCCAGCCGTACGCTGCGTTCTTCGGCGAGGCGCCCGTATTCCCGTTCCGTTTCCTCCAGCAGCAGGCCCAGGTCCGCCTTGGCGATGTCCATGGGCATGACGCCGGCCTCTATCTTGGTGATATCCAGCAGGGCGTCTATAAGACGGTTCAGGCGGGTGCAATTCTCCGTGCCGATCTTAAGGATCTCCTTCTGTTTGGCGTTTATGTCGCCCACCGACCCGTCGTAGACCAGGTCCAGGGATTCCTTCACCACGCTGAGCGGTGAACGCAGTTCGTGCGAGATCATAGAGATGAATTCGTCGCGGTTGCGCTGCAGGGTGCGTACCGGGGTGAGGTCTCGCAGGAGCACCAGCCGGCAGGGTTCCGAGTCCCAGACAGTCTCTACCGCCCGCACTTCCAGCGGCATCTTGCGGCCGTCCAGACGCCGCAATTCCGTTTCGACCGTCTTTTCGGAATCCGCCTCCAGCGTAAAGGCGTGCTTCAGCAGGTCTTCGCGTTTATGCCCGAAGATCGCCTCCGCCCCATGGTTGGCGAAAAGGACGCGGCCGTCCTTGCGGGTCACCATGACGCCGTCGGGGCTTTTCTCCAGGATATCCTCCAGCCGGCTTTCGCGCTGCTTGAGTTTACGCTCTATCTTGAAGCGCTCTATGGAGTATTTTATGGAATAGGCCAGCCAGTCGCCGGTGATCTTGCCTTTGACCAAGTAGTCCTGCGCTCCTTTTTTTATCAGCTCCAGGCCCAGGTGCTCCTCGTAAAAACCGGTCATGATTATTATGGGTAGTTCCGGGAACAGCGTTTCCGCCTTGCCCAGCGTTGCCGGCCCGTAGGAATCCGGCAGATTAAGGTCCAGAAGTATGATGTCGGGCAGGTCATGCGCGGCGGCGGCCGCGGCTTTGCTCAGCGTTTCCGAGAAGGAAAGCCTGAACCCGGCCCCGTTCTTTATATCCCGGAAAAGTTCCGTGATGATCTTGGCGTCCCCGGGATTATCCTCGACGATAAGGACGCCTATGCCGTTCTCGCGGTCCATCAGCGGGCCTCCTTGCGGGTCGTGCGGGCTTTCCTGGGCGGCGGTTCCTTCACCAGGGCCAGGCTGGCCGAGTTCAGGCTTATCGCCGCCTTCAGCAGCTGCTCCAGGTTAACCGGCTTTACCAGGTAGGCGTCGGCCCTCAGGTCGTAGGCGTGGCTCACGTCCTCAACAGCGGATGAGGTGGTAAGAATTATGACCGGCAGAGCAGAGAGCAGCGGATCGCGGCGGATCTCTTCCAGTACTTTCCGCCCGTCCTTGCCGGGCAGGTTGAGGTCCAGCAGGACGAGGTCCGGCTTGACCGCGCCGGAGAACTCTCCCTCTCCGCGCAGATACCGCAGGGCCGAGTCGCCGTCCTGCATGGCGGTTACGCGGTTGGCCAGGCGTCCTTCTTTGAAGACTTCGTTCATGAAGCGTATGTCGGCCGGATTATCTTCCACGGCCAGGATCTCCAGGAGCCTGGCGTTCTTATGGGTCTTTCTCATGCTGCCGCCTTTTCCCGGGTATCTCCGGGACCTGCCTGCATGGGGCCTTGTGGAACTTCGGCCGGGAGGGCGACGTAAAACACACTGCCTTCCCCGCTCTTGGACTTCAGCCACATCCTGCCGCCGTGATTTTCCGCTATCTTCTTGCACAGGGCCAGGCCTATTCCCGCGCCCGGATATTTGTCCGGGGTGTGCAGGCGCTGGAAGATCAGGAAGATGCGCTCGAAATGTTCGGGTGCGACGCCTATGCCGTTGTCGGCGAAGGTGAGCACCCACTCCCCTCCGGCCTGTTCTGCCGCCACCCTTATGCGCGGCGCGGCCGAAGTGTTGAATTTCAGCGCGTTGGCCAGCAGGTTCTGGAAAAGTTGTATCAGCTGGAACTCGTCGCCCTGCACCGAGGGCAGCGGCGCGTATGTCACCTCGGCCTTGCGTTCCTCTATGGCTATCTTAAGGTTGAACATGGCCTTGAGCATTACGGTGCCGCAGTCCACCAGGGTGAAGTCCTTGGCGGTGTAGGTTACTTTGGAATAATTGAAGAGCGCGTTGACCAGTTCAGTGGCCCGCCGGGCGCCCTGGTCTATGTATCCGATAAACTCCCTGGCGTCCTTGTCCAGGGCCTGCGCGTAGCGTTTGGACAGCAGCCCGCTGAAACTGGAGACGATGCGCAGGGGTTCCTTCAGGTCGTGGGACGCGACGTAGGCGAACTGCTCCAGTTCTTTGTTTGACCGTGCCAGCTTCTCTCCTGTAAGTTTCAGGTCCTTCTTGTCGCGCTGCAGTTCTTCCTTGGTTTCCTCCAGGTCCTCTACCAGCGTTACCACCTTCCTCCTGGTCAGTTCAAGGGCCCGCGTCTGCGCCTTCATCCTCAGCAGGCGCAGGCGGGTTTCATTGGCCAGGCGGATCCTGGCCAGCATGGAATTTTCCAGGGTGATGTCCAGCGCTTCTGCGGCCAGTTTCATCTCTTCCACTTCGTCGTGTTTTTCCCCGTGCGGGTAAAAGGGCGCGGCGGATTTCAGAAGTTTGCCCTTAAGGGCCACGAACCCCCGGATCAGGCGGGAATTGAGGAGGAAATGTTCCGCCAGGTTCGCGGCTAAGAGCAGCAGGAAAAAGGCCGAGTAGGCTATGGCCGTATGGGCCAGCAGGAGGTTGCGGCGCTGAAGCGACTGGTTGGCCGCCCCCAGTGCGAGCGCGCTGATGCCCGCGGCGTGCTGCCGGGGTGTCTGCGCGGTTGCCGGGGCGTCATGCGCCGCGTCAGGGGCGCCGTCTTCCGCCTGGCGCAGGCTGACGTAGTACTGCATCCGTATCCCGTCGAAGGCCGCCTTGTTGGCTTTGGAGGAGGAGTCTCGGGACGCTATGGCGGCGCCAAGGTCCAGGGACTTCTTCGCCGCGAGGTCGCCGCGGGCCGGGGGGCAGGCCGCCAGCGCCGCCGCCCGCGCGGCTATGGTCAGGGCGTAATCTTCCTCCGCGGCTATAGCCTCGAACTCGCTGTACAAGGCGTAAACACCGGCCAGGGCGGCCAGGACGACGGCCGCGCGCAGGATAGAAAAGAATCTTGCCAGGACGGATAATGACATCCCTTTATTCCCGAGATCCGTCCCCGACTTTTTCCCTCAGGTCGGTGATCTCCTGCTTAAGCTCCGAGATCTTTATCTCCCGCTCCATAAGGTAGTTATTGAGTTTTTCAAGTTCGTCGTTCTGGGACTTCAGGTCGGACTCTTCTTCCCGCAGCTTTTCCGCTTCGGCCTCCAGTTGCAGGTCTTTGGCGGCCTGAGCTTTCAGTAGTTCGGAGACTTCTGAGAGGGCTTCCGCCAGTTCGTCCGGTTCCGCGAGGTTCCTTGTCGGTACCGGTTTTCCGCAGCGCTCCATAAGTTCGGAGGCCTGCTGCCCTGCCTCCGCCAGCCCGGCGCTCAACCCCCTTGAGGCGAGGAAGGCGGCCGCCGCCAGCACGGCCAGGGCCAGCAGAGCGCCGAGGCGCGCGTCCTGTAAAAGTTTTTCCCATCCGGCTTCCAAAGGATCCAGCCGCATCTTGGCGGCTATGACCCAGTCCGTGGAGCGCAGGGGTGCCCAGGCGTAGACCTCGCTGCTGTCTCCGCCCCGCTCTTGTAGGCGATGCCCCGGTTTTCCGGCCATGGCGGTAAGGAACGGGGTCCCCTCCGCCGATCTGATGTTTATCTGTCTGGCCCCGGAAGGACCGTAGAACAGCAGGCTCTGGGCGCCCTTTTTAGCCAGGAGCAGGTCCGGACCCGGCTCTTCAGGCAGGTTCGGCAGAATGCTGGGAGTTTGGGTCAGCCGGAAGCGGCAGAGCAGGAACCCCGACGGTCCGGGCTGGCCGGCGTTTACCGGCGGTACCGGTACGGAGACCTGGTAGGTCACTCCCCCGTTCTCTGCGCGGGGCGCCCCGATGTAGCGGCCTTTCAGCCACGCCTTGAACTCGGCCCTCGAGGAAAGGTCCGCGCCGATCCGCGTGCTCTCCAGGGAGGCGGCGATAGTACCGTCCCGGCGGACAAGGTCCATCGCGGCCGCTCCGGGCAGCAGGGCGGCCGCGGCCGCCAGGCGCTGCTGCAGTTCTGCGCGCGCGGTTTGCGGCTGGTTCAGGAGTTCACTTAGCCCCGGTTGGGAGGCCGCAAGCCTGGCGCTTTCCAGTGAAGACTTCAGTTCGCAGTCCAGCGCCGTTGCTCGCAGCTGCAGGCGCGACAGCAGCAGTTCCGCCGCGGATCTGCCGTAGAACGGTTCAAGGGCGGCGCTGAACCCCGCATAAGTCAGCCAGCTGCCGGCGGCCGCGGCCGCCAGTATGGTAAGAAGCAGCTTCAGCCTGAAAGGCAGAAGCTTTTTTGCGAAAAAAGACATAACCCCCCCCAATGCGTCGCACTGCGCGGAGCGCCTGTTAAAGAATACCGCAGTTTGTCGTAACCCTAACCCCTTAGGATACACCCACAACGTATTATAAATCGCCTCGGCCTGTCAAATCCTTTCCCGGGTGACTTTGGATACATAAAAAAACCGCCGGGGTGCGCCCGGCGGTTTTCGCGGTCGGCCTCTTCCTTTACTGGAAGAAGTAGATGTTGGCGGCGTAGTTGAAGTTGCCGCCGCTGAACTCTATCGGTTTCTCCAGCTTGAAAACGCGGGAGGCGATGAATTCTTTCTTGTTCTCGGCCAGGAACTTCCTGTAGTCGGCGATCTTTACGTTCATGCCGGCTTCGTCCGCGGCCAGTTTGGTCTTGGAGCCGAGCAGCTTGCCGATGTAGACCAGGGAGAAGGAAGCGTCCTTTTCCACGAAGGTGACGGCGCCGGTCAGCAGGTCGAAGTCGATATCTTCGCCGTTCTTGAGCTGGCGCAGCTGGTTCTCATGGTCGGGGTTGGCGTCTTCCTTGGTCAGGTAGTATACGTTGAACGTGGGGCGCAGGAATTCGGTCTTTATCATGAAGGCCGCGACCGGGGTCATCCCCTGCTTTTCCAGGGCCTCTAGCAGCATGTGCTGCTCCTTCTTCATGGCGTCGGCGCTCAGGGCGTCGTAGTTCATGCCGTCGGCGAGGAAGGTGCGCAGGACGGTGCTGTCGGGGGACTCGTACTTGAGGACGCCGTACTTGCCCTTGTATTCGGCGGAAATTACTTTCATCCCGAACTTCTCCAGGATAGGCTGCCACATGGCCTTGAACTCGTTGTACTGGGCCTCGGTCTCGGCGTAGGAGAACACCTGGCTCTTGTTGGCCTGGGCCAGCAGGTGCATCTTGGTTATCTCGCCGGCCACATGGCCGCACTTGGCGGCGGGAAGCGCCGGGGCGGGAACTTCTATTTTGGAAGCTTTAACGTCGGCGGCCGAAATGTCGGCTAACTCCGCGGCTTTGGCGCCGGAAACCGAGAACAGGACTGCTGTGGCTATTACCAGTGCTTTCATCTGTATCCTCCTGGGACCTTTTGCGACTACTTAAATTCTACACTTTTCCCCCGGTGGCCGTAAGTACCAAAGGTCCCCGGGCGGGCTTGGGCCTTAAGGCCTATGATATCCGTCAACTCCCGCGGTCCGGCCGGCGCTGGACGCGCCACTTGCCGAAGGCCTTGCCGCGGGCTTCCATCTTTTTCAGGAAGGCTTCGGCTGTGCGGGTTATGCCGGGGCCGGGGTTGTCGGCCAGCGGCGTTCCGGGCAGCGGCATGAAAGCGTGGGTGTGTATCATGGCCCCGCGCGCGGACAATTCCTCTATCAGCGCTTCGGTGTGCTTTTCGTCCTCCCGCGTCTCCCCCGGCAGGCCGAAGATGAAATCCAGGTAAGGGGTGAAGCGGTGCTTGCGGCAGAGGTCGCAGGCCCGGAGTATATCGCCGGCTGTGTGGCCCCGGCCTATGGCTTTGAGCAGGCGGGGGCTGCCGGTCTGCGCGCCTATGACGAGCCGGCGGTTGGAGGCGTGGCGCCGGGTCAGTTCCAGCGCCTCGGGTACTATGTGCTCGGGCCGGACTTCGGAGGGAAAGGAGCCGAAGAAGATTTTTCCGCCGGCTTTGTCGGCCTCGGCGCCGGCTTGCGTTAACAGCTCCCGCAAGGCCGGGAGGTTAAGCGCGCGCCCGTCGGGCGAACCGTAGGCGAAAGCGTCCGGCGTTATAAAGCGCACGTCTTTGATGCCGGCGGCGAACAGTTCCCTCATGTGAGCGAGCACGCTTGCCACCGGCCGGTGGCGTGGCTTTACCCCGGAGAGGAAAGAGGTCTGGCAATAGGCGCAGGCGAAAGGGCACCCGCGCGTTATCTCGATGGGGCCGGGCAAGCCCAGGCGCGCGCAAAAGGAAGGGAAAGGCGCCAGGTTCTTTATCCGGGCGGCCCGGAAGATGCCGGCCGGTCTTTCTCCCCCGGCGAGTGCGCGCAGGATCTCCGGCAGAACTTCTTCCCCCTCCCCGGTCACCACGCAGTCGAACCCCATTTCCAGGGTTTCCTGCGGCCTGGCGCTGGCGTGCGGGCCGCCGGCCAGGAGCAGGGGCCCGCGCCCGCGCAGGCGCCGCGCCAGCTCGCCCGCGGCGGCCTTCTGGGAGGTAAAGAACGAGACCGCGGCCGCAGCGCCGGGTCCGGCCGCCGCGGCCTCGCGCAGGAATTCTTCGGCGGTGGCTGGAAAACGCATTTTCAGGCCGGCGATGCCGGCCTTTTCCAGGGCGGCTGCAAGCGCGTTCACGCTCCAGCGGTTCTCGCGGCAATGGTAGAAGATGATCTCAGTCATCCGCGGAGTCTTGTGCCGCCCCGAACGCCGGCGCGGAAAGCAGGAAGACGTAGGCCCTGGCCATCACCAGGCTCAGCCAGGGGATAAAGACCAGGTTCTTAAGCAGATAGGAAACTACCGTCCAGGGCCGGAAGTCCAGGGTCACTTCCGGGGTCTTCAAGGGGCCCGTGATGCGCGCCACTTCCGGCGCCAGCAGGCTGATGGCCAGCAGCAGCAGGGCTATCGGCAGCAGGCGCAGCTTCCAGCCCTCCGTAAGCGCGCGGCTTATGGCGAAAGATTCCCTGACGCCGGTACGGCGGTCCACTACCAGGTACTCGGAGAAGCAGTAGGTGAGGTAAAGTATCGCGCCCGGGATCACAAAGGCCAGCAGGCCGCCCAGCGTGAGCAGGCCCAGCCCCAGGCTGACGGCCAGGGCCCTGGGATAGACCGGAAAAGCGCTGAAGAGGTCCCGCAGGCTCGCCTGCCCACCGCGGGCTATGGTGACATAGACCAGGCAGCTGCCTGTGGCCACGGGGGTGGTTATAAAGACGGAGTAGAGCGCGGAGGGCAGCAGGGAATGCCATGTTTTAATAAGCGGGAGGCCGCCGGCAGTGATGGCAGTCTGCAGCAGCAGCACCGGCAGGAGCCGGGGCAGCGCGCTGACATAATCGTCCCACGCGGCCGGGAACCAGCCTATGGCCGCCCTGTCCTTTTCAATTTCTTCCATTTTTGTAGAGGGCGGCCGCCTGGTAGGAGCTGCGCACCAGCGGGCCGGAAAGCACCGCCTTGAAACCGGCCCGCCTGGCCTTCTCGCCCCACGCGGAGAATTCCTCTTGGGTATAGTACTTCTGCACCGGCCGGTGGTCCTTGCCCGGGGCCAGATACTGGCCGAGCGTCAGGAGGTCGCAGCCGTGGGCGACCAGGTCGCCCAGGGCGCGGTCCAGCTCCGCCGCGGTCTCGCCAAGCCCCAGCATTATGCCGGATTTGGTGAGAGTGGCGGGCCGCAGCTTTTTCGCGTTGGCGAGCACGTCGAGAGAGCGCTGGTAGCTGGCGCCGGCCCTGGCGCCGGCATAGAGCCCGGCCACCATCTCCAGGTTGTGGCCCAGTATGTCGGGCCCGGTGGCCAGCAGGGTTTCCAGCGCCCTGACGTCCCCCTGGAGATCGGGGATAAGCGGTTCTGTGCGGATGCCGGGGCAGAATTCCTTGATGAGACGGTTGGTTTGCGCGAAATGCTCCGCCCCGCCGTCGGGCAGGTCGTCGCGGGTGGGCGAGGTGAAGACCACGTACTTCAGGTTCCACTCTTTGCAGAGCTGCGCCACGCGCCGCGGCTCTCCCGCGTCCGGGGGGCGCGGTGTGCCTTTGGTGACCGCGCAGAAGCCGCAGTTGCGGGTGCAGACGTCGCCCAGTATCAGGAAGGTCGCTTCCCCCTCGGAGAAGCACTTGCCCTTGTTGGGGCAGCGGGCCTCGTCGCAGACGGTATGCAGGGACCTCGCGGCCAGCTGCGCGGCCGTGCCGGCCGCGGCCGAGCCGCGCAGGCCCGCCTTGCGGGCCCGCACTTCGTCCACTATCCATTTTGGGAATTGCGGCATATTCCGCCTCAGGCGCCGCCGCCTACTCCGTTACCCGGAGGTGCAGTTCCTTCAGCTGGCGGTCGTCTATCGCGGACGGAGCGTCGCTCATCAGGCAGGCGCCGCTGGTGGTCTTGGGGAACGCTATGACGTCCCGGATGGAGTCCGTGCCGCAGATGATGCCTATCAGGCGGTCGTAGCCCATGCCGATGCCGCCGTGGGGCGGCGCGCCGAAGTCCATGGCGTTGACGATCATGCCGAAGCGTTTCTGCACCTGCTCTTTGTCGTAGCCCATCAGTCCGAAGATCTTCTCCTGCATGGCGCGGGTATGGTTGCGCACGCTGCCGCTGCCGAGTTCCACGCCGTTGAGGACCAGGTCGTACTGGCAGGAGCGCACGTTGCCGGGATCGGTGTCTAACTTATGGGCCTCTTCCGGCAGCGGGGCGGTAAAGGGATTATGCGTGAAGGTCCAGCTGCCGCTCTCCGCGTCCTTCTCCAGCAGCGGGAAGTGGCGCACCCACAGGAAGGCCCACTTCTTCAGCGGGGCCGGCTTGAGGCGCGCTATCAATTCGTTGCGCAGGGCGCCCAGGCACGGGGCGGCCACGGCGGGCTTGTCGGCGGCGATGAAAACGGCGTCGCCGTCCTTTACTTCCAGGCGGTCCTTGAGGGCCGCCTGTTCGGCTTCGGAAATGAACTTCAGCGTCGGGGAATCCCACTTGCCGTCCTTGAAGCGCAGCCAGACCAGGCCTTTCGCGCCCAGCTTCTTGACCAGCTCGGTGAGCTTGTCCATGTCGCCGCGGCTGAAGGCCGCGCCGCCCTCGCCCTTGAGTGCGCGCACCACGCCGCCGTCTGCGAGCGCGCCGGAGAAGACCTTGAAGCCCGAGGCCTTGAAAATGTCCGAGCACTCCTTGATCTCCAGGGCGTAGCGCAGGTCGGGCTTGTCGATGCCGTACTTGAGCATCACGTCGGAGAATTCCATTTCGGGGAACGGGGCCGCGACCTCCTCTCCGAGGCTGGCGAAAACGGCCTTCATCATGCCCTCTACCACCTTGGCGATATCTTGTTCGTCCACGAAGGACATCTCGAGGTCTATCTGGGTATGCTCGGGCTGGCGGTCGGAGCGGAGTTCCTCGTCGCGGAAATTGCGGGCCAGCTGGAAGTAGCGGTCCATGCCGCTCATCATCAGCACCTGCTTGAACTGCTGCGGGCTCTGCGGCAGGGCGTAGAATTCGCCGGGGCTGTTGCGCGACGGCACCACGAAGTCGCGCGCGCCTTCGGGCGTGGAGCGGGTGAGCAAGGGGGTCTCTATCTCGTTGAAATCGAGGCCGTAGAGGTAGTTGCGGATGACCTGCGAGAGGCGGCTGCGCAGGACCAGGTTTTTAGCCATCCTGGGGCGCCGCAGGTCCAGGAAGCGGTATTTAAGGCGCGTGTCCTCGTTGACGCCGGCGTGTTCGCCGAGGTCGAAGGGCAGCGGCTGGGAGGCGTTGAGGATGGCGATGCTTTCGGCGGCCAGTTCTATCTCGCCGGTGGGCATGTTCTTGTTGGCGTTGGCGCCTGGGCGCAGCGTGACTTTGCCGGTGACCTGCAGGGCGTATTCGCTCTTGGCCTCGTCGGCCGCGGCGAAGGCCGGGCCGCCGGGAGCTGCCACCACCTGGGTGACGCCGTAGAGGTCGCGCAGGTTGATGAAGAGGACGCCGCCGTGGTTGCGTTTGGCGTCCATCCAGCCGGAGAGGGTTACGGTCTGCCCGGCGTGGGAGGCGTTGAGCTCTCCGCAGGTGTGGGTGCGCAGGGCGGTGGCTTTGGAGGTGCTGTTGGTCGGTATGGTTTGGGTCATAAGATTCATAGTCGGCTTTTGCTGGCGGCGGCCCTGCCGGGGCATTGCCCTGCTCGCCCGGGCAGAGGAAACCCTTGCGTCGGTTTCCCCCCGCCTTGCTTTGATGGCGGGGCCCCCCTTCCGCAACGGGCGCTCAGGGCAATGCCC
>JAMPXK010000059.1 GCA_023701245.1 Elusimicrobiales bacterium
AAATACAAGCGTGACGACTCGGCGCTGAAGGTGGACTGGTGCTCGGTGAAGTCGCCGGTGAACGGGCGGCTGCTCTACGCCTACCACGAGAAAGGGGAACTGGTGGCGCCCGGCACGAAGCTCGCCACGGTGGCCGACCTCTCCGAGGTCTGGGCCTATGTTTACGTGCCGCACGACATGCTGGCCAAATTGAGCGCGGGAATGACTGTGAAAGGCTTCCTGCCGGAGGCGGACGACAGGGAATTCCCGGGCCGAGTCTCCGTGATCCATTCGGAGGCCGAATTCACGCCCAAGAACGTGCAGACCCGCAAGGAGCGCACGCGCCTGGTCTTCGCCGTGAAGATCAGCTTTCCCAACCCCGACGAAACTCTGAAGCCGGGCATGACGGTAGAGGTAAAGCTACCGGACTAATATGTTCTCCATAAGGACGGAAGGGCTTAGGAAACAGTTCGGCGCCGTTAAGGCGCTGGACGGCGTTTCTTTCGACCTTTCGGCCGGCCTGCTGCACGGGCTCATAGGTTCGGATGGGGCTGGCAAGACCACCACCCTGCGCCTGCTGGCCGGCCTGCTCCGGCCTTCGGCGGGAGAGGTCCTGTATTACAGGGACGGCAAGGACTCCTCTTTCGCCGAAATGAGGCCGAGCCTGGCCTACATGCCGCAGCAGGCGAGCCTCTACCCCGACCTGTCCGTAGGCGAGCATCTGGAATTTTTCAGGGAACTTTACCGCCTCGACGCGGCTACGTTCACGCGGCGCTCCGGAGAGCTGCTGGAGATCACGCGCCTGGACAAGTTCCGCGAACGACGGGCCGGCAAGCTTTCCGGCGGCATGTACAAGAAGCTGGGGCTGATGTGCGCGCTGCTGCAGAGCCCGTCGGTGCTGCTCCTGGACGAGCCCACTAACGGCGTGGACCCCATCAGCCGCCGCGAGTTCTGGGAATTGCTCTACGCCCTGGCCGCCAAAAAGATCCTGATAATAGTCTCCACCGCCTATATGGACGAGGCCGAGCGCTGCTCGCGCGTGCACCTGCTGGATCGCGGCCGGCTGCTCTCCTCCGGAGAGCCGCGGGAAGTGCTGAAGGCGGCGGGGGCGGCCAGTTTCGAGGAGATCTTCATAAAGGGGGGCGGCAGATGAACGCCTGCGCCCTGGAGGTAAAAGGCCTTTCCATAAAGTTCGGGGATTTTACCGCCGTGGACGACGTTTCGTTCTGCGTTAACAAGGGCGAGATCTTTGGCTTCCTCGGGGCCAACGGCGCCGGCAAGACCACCACTATACGGATGCTGTGCGGCCTGCTCACCCCTACTTCCGGCTCGGCCACGGTAGGCGGGCTGGGGTTCTCCGACGGCGGCAAGGGGATAAAGCGCATAGTCGGCTACATGTCGCAGAAGTTCACCCTCTATAACGACCTTACGGTGGGCGAGAACCTGGATTTCGCCGCGGGCCTGCGCAAGCTCGAGCCCGCTTACGCGAAGAAGCGCCGGGCCGAACTTTTCGAGCTGACCGGTTTCGACAGGCCGCTCTCTACCATGGTGGCGTCGCTGCCGGGCGGCATAAAGCAGGAGCTGGCGCTGGCCGCGGCCATGCTGCACGACCCGGAGATAGTTTTTCTCGACGAGCCCACCTCGGGCGTGGCGCCGGCCTCGCGCGCCCGCTTCTGGGCGCTGATCCGCAAGGTCACCGCGCTCGGCAAAACGGTCATAGTCACCACCCACTACATGGACGAGGCCGAGCAGTGCGGCCGAATAGCGCTCATGCGCACCGGCCGGCTCATAGCGCTGGGTTCGCCAGACGAACTCAAGGCCTCGGCCTTCCCGGGCCCCATGACCGAGCTGGATTTCAACGGCCCCGCGCCGGCGGAATTCCTGAAAGGCCTGGAGAAAGCGCCCGGGCTGCTGGAACTTTCGCCGCACGGCATGCGCTGGCACGCCGCATTCAGGGATACCTCCGCCATGGCCGCGGCCCTGGCGGGCCTGCCGGCCGGGGCGTCCCGCGCCCTCATCAAACCTTCCCTGGAGGACGTCTTCATCCGTTTGGTGGAGGGGACCGAACGATGAACGGCTTCAGCCTGCACCGGGCCTGGGCCATAGCCCGCAAGGAGGTCATGCACGTGCTGCGCGACCCGTTCACGCTGGCGCTGGCGCTTGGCCTGCCGGTGATGCTGGTCACCTTCTTCGGCTACGCCATAGATTTCGAAGTGCGCGACATCAAGGTGGCCGTGGCCGACCGGGATAACGGCCCCGCCGCGCGGCGCCTCAAGGAGATCTTTTCCGCTTCCGGTTACTTCCAGGTGCTGGAGGCCGCCGATCCCGTGGGAATGCTGGATTCCCGCCGGGCGGACGCCGCGCTGTTCATAGAGCCCGGCTTCTCCCGCGACGCCCAGGGAGGCCGGCCGGCCAGGGCGCAGTTCGTGCTGGACGGCAGCGACAATTCCAAAGGGGCGGTGATGATGGCCTACCTGCCCGGCATACAGCGGGCGGCCGCGGCCAGGATCTACGGCCTGGAGCCCGCTTTCGCGCCGCTCTCGGTAGAGACGCGCTTCCTGTTCAATCCCGAACTCAGCAGCCGCTGGTTCATGGTGCCTGGCCTCGCCGTCATTATCATAGGCCTGCTCGCCATCCTGCTGACCGCCATGACGGTGGCGCGGGAATGGGAGAACGGCTCCATGGAACTGCTGCTGTCCACGCCGGTGCGGCCGCTGGAGATCATCATAGGCAAGCTCGCCCCCTACGGCCTGCTGGTGCTTACCGGGGTCTTTTTCGTCTATCTGTCGGCGCGACTGGTGTTCGGCGTGCCTTTCGAAGGTTCCCACCTGCTGTTCCTGCTCGCCTGCCTGCTGTTCATCACGGCGGCGCTGTCGCAGGGGCTCTTCATCTCGGTGGCGGCGCGGCAGCAGCAGGTGGCCATGCAGGTGGCCATCATCAGCGGCCTGCTGCCCAGCATGCTGCTTTCCGGCTTCATCTTCCCGGTGGAGAGCATGCCCGCGTTCTTCCAGTATTTCACCATGATCCTGCCGCCGCGGTGGTTCATGGTGGCGGCGCGCGGCATCTTCCTTAAAGGGTCGGGCCTGGCGGAACTCGCAGTGCCGCTGGCCGCGCTGGCCGCGCTCAGCCTGCTCTTGCTCGCGCTGGCGCTGAAAAAATTCAAGACGGACCTGGAACCCTAGGCGCTTATGAATCCCACCCTCAAGGCCTTCATAAAGAAAGAACTGGTGCAGACGCTGCGCGACACCCGCATGCGCGTGCTGCTGTTCGGAGCGCCCATCCTGCAGCTCACTATCTTCGGCCTGGCCCTCTCCACCGAGATAAAGAACATCAAGCTCGCGGTGTTCAGCCAGCCCGGCGACACGGCGGCCGTGCGGCTGGCGGAGGACTTTTACTCATCCGGCTGGTTCAAACCTTCGGTTTTCCGCCCAGGAGAGGACCCCTTCGAACTGATAGGCTCAGGCAGGGCCGACGCGGTGCTGATAATGCCGGCGGGGGGGCTGGGGCGGGCGGCCGGGCGCGCCGAGGGGAGGATGCAGCTGCTGGTGGACGCCTCCAACGCCACCAAGGCGCGGGTGGTGGAGGCTTACGCCAGGACCATAACTGCCCGGGCCGCCGCGGCCTACGGTCCGGCTCCCGAGCAGCCGCTTTCTTTCGACGTGCGCGTGCTCTATAACCCGGCCATGGAGTCTTCGCTGTTCCTGGTGCCGGGCGTTATGGGTATGCTGGTCTGCCTGGTCACCATCATCCTTACCGCCATGTCCCTGACGCGCGAACGGGAACTGGGCACCTTCGAGACCATAGTGTCGGCCCCGCTTTCCGACGCCGAGATCCTGCTGGGTAAGACGCTGCCTTTCGTGCTGCTGGGGCTCGTGGTCTTCTCGCTGGTGCTGACGGCGGCCCACCTTATTTTCGGCGTGCCGGTGCGCGGGCCGCTGTGGCAGCTGTTCCTGGCGGCCTTCGTTTTTGTCGTCACCACGGTCAGCGTGGGCACTTCCATCTCCACGCTCGCCAAGAACCAGCAGCAGGCCATGCTGGGCGGTTTCATGTTCCTGTTCCCGGCCATCCTGATGAGCGGCATCATGTACCCGGTGGAGAACATGCCCGCGGCCGTGATCGGCGCCGCCTACCTGGACCCGCTCATGTACTTCATGCGGCTCTTGAGGAGTATAATGTTGAAGGGGGGAGACTTGCAGGTTTTCTGGACCAACGTGGGCGCGCTGGCGCTTATGGCCGTTTTCGCGGCCGGGCTCGCTTACAACCGTTTTAAGCAGACGCTGGATTAAGGAGAAGCTTATGGCTAAGATAGAAAAGCAGGAAGACCTCAGGGGCCGGGCACTGAAGGCCAAGGACCTGGTGGGTTACGACGCGGGCGCGGTGGTGAGCCGCACCATCATACAGAAGCCGGTGGGCACCGTCACCATCTTCTCGTTCGACAAGGGGCAGGGGCTCTCCGAGCACACCGCGCCGTTCGACGCCATGGTGGAGATCCTGGACGGGGAGGCGGAGATCATGATAGACCGCACGCCGGTTAAGGTGAAGGCGGGGGAATTCATTATCATGCCCGCCAACCGTCCGCACGCGCTGAATGCGGTGAAGAAGTTCAAGATGGCGCTGATAATGATAAAGGCTTAGGGGGAGACATGGGCGGCTATCCCGACAGGAAGCGGATATTGAAGGAAATACTGGCGGAGCTCCATAAGGGGCTGCCGCTGGAAGAGGCGAAGGCGCGTTTCGAGCGCGAGATCGGCAAGGTCACGTCCAGCGAGATCTTCGAACTGGAGCAATCTCTGCTCGCGGACGGCGTGCCGGCGGAAGAGATAAAGAAATTCTGCAACGTGCACGCCCTGCTCTTCGAAAAGGACCTGGAAAAGAGCATGGCCGACCCGGACTCACCCTCCCATCCGGTGGCGCTGTTTAAGGCCGAGAACGCCGAGATAAAACGGCGCGTGGATTCGGCCAAGGCCCTGCTGCCCGCCCTTAAGGACGGCAAAGGCGGCGACTGGGTGCGCAATATCATAGAGGAGCTGCGCGCGGTGCTCAAGCACTATGAGCGCAAGGAACAGGTGCTCTTCCCTTACCTGGAGAAGGCCGGCTTCTACGGGCCCTCCAAGGTGATGTGGGGCAAGCACGACGAGGTGCGCGGGCTCTTCAAAAAAGCGCTCGCCGCCACGCCGGCGGAATTCCCCGCGGCGGCCGCGGCCCTGCTGGAAGAATTGGACGGCATGATCTTCAAAGAGGAGAGCATCCTTTTCCCGACTTCCCTGGAGAAGCTCAAACCCGCCGATTGGGCCGAGATCTTCCGGGAAAGCGCGCAGGCGGGCTATATCTTCATAGAGCCGCCGGAGGCGATGGCCGAAGCGCTGGATATAGCGCAGAACACGGCGTCCCTCTCCGGGGCCGTAGTTAACCTGCCCAGCGGCAACCTCTCGCTGCAGGACCTTACCGCCCTGCTCAACGCCCTGCCGGTGGACCTGACCTTCGTGGACGCGGACGATACCGTGCGCTACTTTTCGGAGGGGAAGGACAGGGTCTTCCTGCGCGCGCGCTCCATCATAGGGCGCAAGGTGCAGAACTGCCACCCGCCTCAGAGCCTGGGGGCCGTGGAGAAGATCCTGAAGGGTTTCAAGGACGGGAGCAAGAATACGGAAGAGTTCTGGATCAATATGAAAGGGAAAGTGATACATATCCGCTACTACGCCCTGCGCGGCGAGGGGGGGAAGTATCTCGGTTCCCTGGAAGTTACCCAGGACATAACCGGCATACAGAGAATTACGGGCGAAAAGAGGCTGGCTTGATATGGCTGAAAAGATCATAGACCTGGATAAGACGCTGTTCGACGTTACCGCGCAGTACCCGGAGACCATAGACATATTATTCGAACTGGGTTTCATGGGCGTTAAGAATCCCGTAATGCGCGAAAGCCACGGCCGGCAGATGACCCTGCGCGCCGGCTGCGGTCACCTGGGTCTGGACCTGGGTGCCGTGCGCGGGGCGCTGCGGGCCAAAGGGTTCAGTGTAAAGGACTGATCCGGGGAGAAGGCGCCCGGGTTGTCACTCCGGGCGCCTTTGTCTTGACATCTATTTGGCTATTTGGCAAAATAGAAGAATATGAAACAGGACCTAAAGAAAAAATATGTCAGGCAGGCCGCCGTGATAAAAGCCATGGCGCACCCCACCCGGCTGTTAATACTCAATTCCCTTAAGAAGAAGGAAACCTGCGTCTGCGAACTGCGCGATCTTGTCGGGGACGATATTTCCACCGTGTCCAAGCACCTGCTGGTCCTCAAGAACGCCGGGCTGGTAGCGGCCCGCAGGGAGGGGAACTGGCTGCATTACCGCCTCACCTGCCCCTGCGTGCTCGAATTCGCGGAATGTATAGCCACACTGGAGCCCCAGAATGTTTAAACCCGTGCAGCTGTTCGCGGATTGGGTTACCTACGGGGTGTTCGGCCTCGGCCGGGACACGCTCGCCGGCGGGGCGGTGAATTTCTTCGTCTTCGATACCATAAAGATCTTCATCCTGCTCGCGGCCATTATCTACGCCGTGTCCATAATGCGCACTTTCCTGCCGCCGTCGCGGGTGAGGGAGATCATCCTTAAGAAGAGCCGCTTCTCCGGCCACCTCTGGGCGGCCGCGCTGGGCATAGTCACGCCTTTCTGCACCTGCAGCGCCATCCCGCTGTTCCTGGGCTTCATCCAGACGGGCATACCGCTGGGCGTAACTTTCTCCTTCCTGGTGGCCTCGCCGATGATAAACGAGGTGGCGCTTATAATGCTGTTCGGCATGTTCGGCGTGAAGATAGCCGCCCTGTACGCCGTCAGCGGTTTCATCATCGCCGTGGTGGCCGGACTTCTCATAGGCCGCCTCCGGCTGGAAGGCCTGCTGGAGGGTTTCGACCAGACAAAGCGGGTCCAGAACGCCGTGCTGGGCGCGGACATGCCCTGGGCCGAGCGCCGCGACTACGCTAAGGACTATACTTTGGATATCCTTAAGAAGGTCTGGCCTTATGTGCTCATAGGCATAGGCATAGGCGCCTGGATACACGGCTATGTGCCGCAGGACCTGCTGGCGCGTTACGCCGGGGCGGACAAATGGTACGCCGTGCCGCTGGCCACGCTGGTGGGCATTCCCCTTTATTCCAACGCCGCGGGCATCATCCCGCTGGTCAGCGCCCTGACCGAGAAAGGCGTGGCCCTGGGCACTACCCTCGCCTTCATGATGGCCGTGACCGGCCTGAGCCTGCCGGAGTTCATGATACTGCGGCGGGTGATGAAGATGAAGCTGCTGTTCATCTTCTTCGGGATAGTGGGCGCCGGCATAATGTTCACCGGATTTTTGTTCAATTTCGTGATGCGCTAGGAGGAAAGATGAAGAAAATACAGATATTCGGCGGCGGCTGCGCCAAATGCGGCGTCCTTTACCAGCACGCGGAGGCCGCGGCCAAGGCGCTGGGCCTGGACTATGAAATGGAAAAGGTCAGCGATTATGAGAAAATAGCCGAAGCCGGCATCATGGCCACTCCGGCGCTGGCCGTGGACGGCAAGGTAAAGTTCGAAGGCCGCGTGCCTACGGTAGAGGCCTTGAAGGAGCTGCTTAAGTGACGGGTAAAAAGGCGGTAAAGTTCCTCCTGTTCGCCTTCGTCGGGCTAAGCGTGGCCGCGGCCGTTTATAAGATAACCGGCGCGCCCTGCTGCGAGGACAGCAAGCCCGCGGCGCAACCGGCGCCTGCCGCGGTAGATCCCGCCCCGGCGGCTAAGGCGCCTATCGCCGCCAAAACCGCCACGGTCTATTATTTCTATACCAATACCCGCTGTTCCTCGTGCACTACCATAGAGGCCTATACCCGGGCGGCGGTTGAAGAGCATTTCAAGCAGGACTACAAGGGCTGGCGGGTGGTTTTCAAAGGCGTCAACACCGACGAGCAGGCCAACGCCCATTTCGTGCAGGACTACTGGCTTAATTCCAAGTCGGTGGTGGTGCAGCGCTATGCCGGCGGCAAGGCCAACCGCTGGGCGCGCCTGGACAAGGTCTGGACCCTGCTGGGGGATAAGGACGCCTTCGCGGCCTATGTGGCCGGCGAAACCCGCAAATTGCTGGATGAAAAATGAACGCTGAACTCTGGGCGGCTATGGGCACGGCCTTGTGGACGGGGATTATCACTTCGGTGAGCCCCTGCCCGCTGGCCACCAATATAAGCGCCCTGACCCACATCTCCAGGCAGTCGGGTTCCCATAAACTGGCGGTGCTGGCGCATAGCGGGCTTTACGCCCTGGGCCGGGCGCTGGCCTACGCGGCCGTCGGGTTCCTGCTGGTGAAAAGCCTGCTAAGCGCGCCCGCCTTCTCTTTCTTCATGCAGAAATACGGCGGCCAACTGCTCTCGCCGGTGCTGGTGCTGGCCGGCATGTATATGCTGGATATGTTCGGGGAAGGTTTCGGTGGTTTTAATTTCCTCGATATCTCTAAATTCAAGTCGAAGGCCGGGGCTGCTTCCTCACTGCTGATGGGTTTTGTCTTCGCGCTGGCCTTCTGCCCTATCTCCGCGGCGCTGTATTTCGGAGTGATACTGCCGCTGGCGGCCAGCAACTCGGCCCCGCTCGCGCTGCCGCTGCTTTACGGGCTGGGCACGGCCCTGCCGGTCGCGGGCATAGCCCTGGCGCTGGACCTGGGTTTGAAGAAGATCTCCTCGGTCGCCGGTGCGGCGGGCAGGTTCGAGCGTTACGCCAGGCCTGTTACCGGCTGGGTTTTTGTGGCCGCCGGAATTTATCTCGGGCTTAAATATATTTTCGGCATTGTTTAGGAGGCCGTTATGAAAGTTCATGAAAAAACACGTTCCATGGTGCGCAAGGCTTACGGCACCGTAGCTAAAAAGTCCGTATCCTGCTGTTCCGGCTCCTCCTGCTGCGGCGGTGACGCCCCGGAGAAGTCCGAGGGGGAACTGGGCCTGTCTTGCGGCAACCCGGTCGGCTTCTCGAAGATAAAGAAGGGGATGACGGTGCTGGACCTTGGTTCCGGCGCGGGCAAGGACGTTTTCATAGCCGCGCCGCTGACCGGGCCGAAGGGCAAGGTCATAGGCGTGGACATGACGCCCGAAATGCTCGTCCTGGCGAAGAAGAACCTGGCTAAATTCACGGCACGCACCGGCCTCAGGAACGTGGAATTCAGAAAAGGCCTGATAGAGAAACTGCCCGTGAAAGCCGGCGAGGCGGACCTCATAATTTCCAACTGCGTGGTGAACCTTTCTCCCGACAAACCCGCGGTATTCCGCGAGGCCTTCCGCGCGCTGAAACCCGGAGGCCGCCTGGTGGTGAGCGATATAGTGCTTAACCGCGAGCTGCCGCCGGCGCTAAAAAAGCACGCCGGGCTCTACGCCTCCTGCGTGGCCGGGGCGCTGCAGCGCCGGGATTACCTGGGTGCCATCAAGGCGGCCGGCTTTAAGGGGATAAAACTGCTTTCCGACAATACCTACCGGGCCGGCGGCACCTGCTCAGACCCGATAACGGACAAGGCCGGCAAGGCGCTGGACGGCGCGGCCTCCAGCATAACCGTTCTTGCGGAAAAAACAAAAAGGGCATAAGGAAAAAACTATGGAGATAAAAGACGCTGCGGCGGAGAAGCTCAAGGCGGTAATAAAGGAGTCCGGCAAGACCGGTTTCCTGCGGGTATTCGTGACGGAGGGCTGCTGCGGGCCTTCCATAGGTATGGACCTGGCGGAAAAGGCGGAACCAGGCGACCTGGAGGTCTCCAATAAAGACTTCAAGATCTACGTGGACAAGGCCGCGTTTCCCATGGTGGAGAAAGCGGTGCTGGACTGCGACGAGCAGGGCGACATCATCATGAAGAACCTGCCGAAGCCCGACGGCGGCTGTTCCGACGGCTGCAGCTGCGGCCACTGACCGGCGAATGAGGATACTATTCCTCTGTACTGGGAATTCCTGCCGCAGCCAGATGGCCGAAGGCTGGGGAAGAGCGCTGCTGGCCGGGAAGGCGGAAGTCTTCTCGGCCGGCACCAAACCCGGCCTGGTAGACCCTCGGGCCATAAAAGCAATGGCCGAGGCCGGCGTGGACATTTCGGGCCACCGCTCCAAGCATGTTTCGGAGTTCAAGGATACCGCGTTCGACCTGGTCGTGACGGTCTGCGATAAGGCGCGCGAGAGCTGCCCGGTGTGGTTCGGCAAGGCGGAGAAGGTACACAGAAGTTTCGATGACCCTCCTTTTCTGGCCAAAGGCGCAAAGACGGAAGAAGAGGCGCTGGCGCATTACCGGCGCGTGCGCGATGAGATAAAAGAATTCGTGGGAGGACTGCTCTAATGGACGGCATAATCAAAAAACTTTCTTTTCTGGACCGCTACCTGACCCTGTGGATCTTCCTGGCCATGGCGGCCGGCGTGGGCGCGGGCTGGCTTTGGCCGCAGGCCGTGGCGGACTTCAACGCCGCCTCCAGCGTGGGCACCACTTCTATCCCGATAGCCATAGGCCTTATTCTGATGATGTATCCTCCTTTGGCCAAGGTGAAATACGAGGAAATGCACCGCGTTTTCGCTAATAAGAAGGTGCTGCTTCTGTCGCTCGCTCAGAACTGGCTGGTGGGCCCGGTGCTGATGACCGCGCTGGCCGTGATCTTCCTGCGCGACAAGCCGGAATATATGGTGGGCCTCATCATGATAGGCCTCGCGCGCTGCATAGCCATGGTGATAGTGTGGAACGACCTGGCCCGCGGCGACAGGGAATACTGCGCGGGCCTCGTGGCCTTCAACTCCGTGTTCCAGGTGCTGTTCTTCCCGGTTTACGCCTGGTTCTTTATCACCCTGGTGCCGCGCTGGCTGGGCCTCGAGGGCGCGGTGGTGAATATCACCATGGGCGAGATCGCCAAGAGCGTGTTCGTCTACCTGGGCATTCCTTTCATCGCGGGCATAGCCACGCGCTTCGCCCTGCTCAAGGCGAAGGGGCAGGAGTGGTACTCGCAAAAGTTCATCCCCGTCATCAGCCCGCTCACGCTGGTGGCGTTGCTCTTCACGATAATCGTGATGTTCTCCATAAAAGGGGAGAACATAGTGCAGGTGCCCCTGGACGTGCTGCGCGTGGCCATACCGCTGCTGGTCTATTTCATCCTGATGTTCTTCGCTTCCTTCTGGATGAGCAAGAAGGCCGGGGCGACTTACGGCGAGTCCGCCACGCTCTCGTTCACGGCCGCCTCCAATAACTTCGAACTGGCCATAGCGGTGGCCATCGCCACCTTCGGCATAGGCCACGGGGCCGCCTTCGCGGCGGTGATCGGACCGCTGGTGGAAGTGCCGGCGCTGATAGCGCTGGTGAACGTTTCGCTGTGGATAGGCCGGCGGTGGTTCTCTCAACCGGCCTGAAAATGTATAATCGGTAGTATGAAGACCAAGGTTCTGCTGGTAGACGACCTGCCGGATATACTGGCCGCCCTGCGCAAGCTTTTTTCCGTGTGCGAGGTGTACGAGGCCCGGGACGGGCGCACGGCGCTTACCCTGGCCGCGGCCCAAAAGCCGGACCTGGTCATCCTGGACGTGCACCTGCCGGATATGAGCGGCGTGGACGTGATGGAAGTTCTCAACGTCATGGACCCCAAGCCGGTGGTCATCATGCTGACCGGGGACGATACCACCGAAACCACCGGCAAGTCCCTGGCGGCCGGCGCCTTCGCCTACGTTACCAAGCCCTTCGAGCCCAGGGACCTGGTGGCCGTAGCGTTGAATGCCCTGGAATTCGCCGAAAAGGAAAAGGCGAAACGGAAAAAGTAATTTCCAGCCGCAAAGCAAAAACCCCGCGCCCTTTCGGACGCGGGGTTTTTTTATCCCCTTAACTGACCTTCGGTTTAGAACTTGTAACCGATGGTGATGGCCGGCAGGTGCGCGATCGAATTGTACTTGCCGTCAAGTTTGGTGTTGACGGTGGACGCGGTCCCGGCGTAGGTGTTGGTGATGGAGCGCTCGAGGAACATCAGGTACATATACGAGACGTCCACGGTCAGGTTGTTCTTGTTCCAGCCGGCGCCGATGGCGAAGGCCACGCGGTCGGAGTCCGGAACGCGGGTCTCGAAATGCTCCTTGCGGACCGGGTTCATGTCGTAGAAAGAACCGGCGCGGAACTTCCAGGTATCGGAGTACTTGTACTCGGTGCCCAGGCGGAAGGCGTAGACGCTCTTCCAGTTCTTGATGTCCTTGGTTTCGGCCAGGGTGTTCTGGTTGATCACGATAATGTTGCGGTAGGTGGTCCAGTTGGTGTAGTCGATGTCTGCCGCGAAGGTCCACTTATCGTTGAACTTATAGGCCGCGCCGATCTGCAGCATGTCGGGCAGCGTCAGGTCGGCTTCCACCGGGGCGATGGTGTTGGTGGCCAGGTCCCCTTCGAGGGTAACCTTGATCTGGCTGCGGTAGCTGGCGCCGAAGTTCCACTTGTCATTGTGCTTGTACATGGCGGCAACGTTGTAGCCCATGCCGTTGCCTTCGCCGTCCAGGTTGGCCGGGATGGCGTCCGTTACCTGGCGGTTGAGCACCGCGTTGACCATGGCGTAGTCCACGCCGGCGGCGAAGGAGAACTTGTCGTTCAGCTTATAGCCACCGTTCAGGTTGTAGTTCACGGCCTGCACCTTGGACTTGGTGGCTACGGTCCTGGTGAAAGCGGTGAGCCTCTCCCACTCGGTGGAAAGACCGAAAGGGGCGTTCACGCCGAGGCCCAGCGACCACTGGTCGTTTATTTTATGGGTGGCGTAGAAATGGGGGGGGATATGCAGTCTGTTGGCTATTTCGTCGGTGGCTCCGCCGTTGGCGGCGGTGTTCTTGTGCTCCATGGAGGGAGCGATCATCACGGTGCCCAGGGACACATTGGTGCCTTCCAGGTTGGTGATAGCTGCGGGGTTGTACCACACTGCGGACGCGTTGTCGGCCACGGCGGTGTAGGCGTTAGCCATACCGGTAGCTTTAGCGTCCTGGTCTGCCAGGCGGAAACCCGCGGCGTTGACGCTGCTCGCCAACCCCATCAGGGCCACCAGTATCAGGACTATTATGTTCATTACTGCCTCCTAAGTGAATTTACAGCAGGCTCAATTATACAAAATACCCCCCGTGGCCGTATTAACAACGGTCAACTCCCTGCCGGGGGGGCGGAACCTTTTAAAGGGCCCAGAGCCTGATGGTCTTATCGTTGGAGGCGGAGGCGGCGTATTTGCCGTCCGGGGAGACGTCCACGGCGTGGACCTCGTCCGTATGGCCTTCGAAGGTGCGCACGCAGGTCCCCGTAGCCGGGTCCCAGACCTTTACGGCCACTCCGCCGGTTACTATGTGCCTGCCGTCCGGGGTGAAGGTGACGCAGTTGATCCAGTCGGAGTCCTTGATGGAGCCTTTCAGCTCCAGTTTCTCGGCGCACCAGATCTCCAGGCGCTTTTCCATGCCAGTGCCCGCGGCCAGCAGCTTGCCGTCGGGAGAGAAGGCGAGGGCTTTGACGCCGTAAACGTAGGCGTCATGCTTCTTGAGCGGCTTGCCCGAGGGCAGTTCCATGAACTGCAGTTGTACGCCTCCGGCGGCCAGCAGGCCGGGCGCCGCGGCCAGGGCTTTTACGTCGCCTATGCCGGGGTCGAAGGTCTTCTCCAGGCCGCCTTTCGGGGAAGAAAAGACTTTGATGGAGGCGTCGTCGGAACCGGAATAAAGCAGTTTCCCGTCTGGAGCGAAGGCGAGGGCGTTTACGGGCCCCGAATGCCTGGAGGCGGAGGCGATGGTGGAGCAGTCGGCGGTGCGCCAGATCTTTACGGTCTTGTCCCAGGACCCGGAAGCGAATACGTCGCCGTCGGGGTCGAAGGCGACGGCGCGCACGTCGCCCTCGTGGGCTTTGATGGTCTGTATCTCCAGGCCGTCCGGGACGGACCAGAGGCGGATGGTGTTGTCCTCGCCGCCGGTTGCCAGGAATTTCCCGCAGGGGGAGAAGGCCAGCGCCAGTACCCCGTCCGAATGTCCCGCTAAAGTTTTTATAGAGTTTTCAGCCATCGTGGTCCCCCTGAATCCGGAGCAGAGCATAATTTATATAATTTAGGCGCAACATGCAAAAGCAACGCGTAAGAAACAGTATCCGGGCCTCCATGAAGGACGGCGCCGCCTGGGCCTTGATGTGCGGGTTCGCCGATACTTACGCGGTACCGTTCGCCATGGCGCTGGGGGCCGGCACTATGGGGATAGGCGTCCTCCGGTCCTTCCCGTCGCTGGCTTCTTCTGCCTTCCAGCTTTTTACCGAAAAACTTGTCAGCCGGCTGGGCAGCTGCCGGCGGGCCCTGCTGCTGATGGTGATGGTCCAGGCCTGCAGCCTTTTCATCTCCGCTTGCGCGGTATTTCTCCCGGCCGGCCAGGGGCTGCGTCTCTTCATCGCCATGGCCGTGGTTTACGCCGTTGCCGGCAATATGGCCGGGCCGCCCTGGGCCGTGCTGATGGGGGAGTATATCCCGGCGTCTAAAAGAGGGGACTTCTTCGGGTTCCGCTCACAGGTGGTGGGGATAATATTTTTCTCCGGCAGTTTTGTCGCTTCGCAGCTGCTGGGAGTCTGGCAGGGGCGCGGCCTGTGGGGGTTTTTCCTGGTCTTTTCCGCGGCCGGCGTGTTCAGGCTGATTTCCTTCTACTACCTGGCGCAGATGTACGAGCCTCGCACGCGGTTCCATATGCCGCCGGCCGGGCTCGGGGTGAACTTCCTGGCTTCCCTGGATTTCCGCCGCGGCCGGGTGCCGGCGCTGTTCTTCTCCGTGCTGGTCCTGCTGTTCTCCACTTACCTGTCCGCGCCGTTTTTCAGCGTCTATGTGCTCAGGGAGCTGAAATGCGATTATACCCGCTACATGGTGCTGATGAGCGTTGGTCCGCTGATGACCTACCTCTTTATGCGCCGCTGGGGCCAGGCCGCGGACAGTTACGGCAGCGTTAAGATCCTGAAGGCGGCTTTCCTGCTTATCCCTACTATCCCCCTGCTTTGGACCTTCAGCCGAAATTTCTGGTACCTGGCGGCGGTAGAAACCTACTCGGGCGTTATCTGGGGGGCTTATCTTATAGGGATGAATAATTTCATCTACGAAAGCATTCCTGCCCATTCCCGCACCGGGTACAACGCCTTTTTCAGTTTTACCAACGGCATAGCCCAGTTCGGGGGGGCGCTGGCCGGCGGCTGGCTGTACGACCGCCTGCCGCAGCTCTGGGGCAGCGCCTTCGTGGTCCTCCTGCTGATCTCCGCCTTTCTGCGGGGGCTTTCCGTGATCCCGCTGTTCCTGCTGGTGCGGGAGACGCGGTCCGTAAAAGCCGTGGGGCCCGTGGAACTGCTGCTGTTCATGTCCGGCTTCAAACCGCTGGTTCGCTGACTTCTCCTTCCCTAAGGACCCATGTGCCGCGTAGGTCTTTTGCCTTGACCGGTCAAGACCTATGGGCCTTGCGGCCGCCCTCCGCCTGTGGTATAAATATAGTGACGCGTCAGCGTCTTAGCCGAGTCTTGAGGGAGAATCCAAATGAAAACCATATTTAACATAGCCGCGGCCGCTTTCCTGGCCCTTGGCGCCGTTCCCAATAGCGCCGCCGCCGCCCTGGAAGACCTGGGCGCGCCCCAGGCCGTTGCCGTGCCCGAAGTGGGCCAAGCCGCGGTTACCGCCGAAGCGCAACAGCTGTCCGAGATAGACCTTTTCAGCTACTTCGGCTACGCGCAGACCCCCAGGGCGGAAGAACTCGCCCCCGTGAAGGGCCTTAACGACGTCATTCTGTCCGTGGACCTGGAAGGCATACGCAACGCCTACCTCCGGCCCGCCATAACCTTCACCACCGGCGCCGGCACCAAGGTGTTCGTGAGCGGCACCAAGGCCTCCAACTGCCCCAACGGCGGCAACTCCTGCGACGATAAGGACAAATTCTTCCTGGTGCTGACCACCGACAAGAACCAGAGCTTTTTCGTGAGGGCCATGGAGATCATCAACGCCGGCATTTTCGCCAGCGGTTCCAAGACCGTCACCATAGACGGCGAGAGATACGTGGTGAAGGTCTACGCCAAGATCTCGGCGCCGGAGAACAGCCGCCTGGAGATCAAGGGACCCCGCGGCGTGGCCCTTAACAGCACCCTTAAAGAGATAGGCGACGCGGTGGCCGCCAAAGGCGTGGAC
>JAMPXK010000007.1 GCA_023701245.1 Elusimicrobiales bacterium
CTTGTCGGCCCCGGTGGTCAGCGCGTGCCAGTCGGCCACGAAAAAGTAGCAGTCGTACTTGCTCTGCAGCTCCACCCAGTTCTTGAGCGTGCCCCAGTAATTGCCCAGATGCAGCCGGCCGGTGGGCCTGGCGCCGGATACTACTACGGGTTTTTTTTCGGTTTCCATATGGATCTAGAAGGCTCCCATGAGCGGCGTGACCAGCAGCAGCGCGGCGTTGAGCACGGGGCGCATGATGCCCTGCAGCGCCCCGGTGAACACCAGGGCCAGCAGGATGTAGACGCCGAAGGGGATATGCTTTTCGTACAGTTCCAGCGCGCGCCCTTTAAGCAGGCCCAGCGCCACCTGGCTGCCGTCCAGCGGGAACAGCGGGATC
The DNA here is from genome assembly GCA_023701245.1 of Elusimicrobiales bacterium. Taxonomy (GTDB): domain Bacteria; phylum Elusimicrobiota; class Elusimicrobia; order Elusimicrobiales; family UBA9959; genus UBA9959. The sequence goes on from JAMPXK010000007.1 coordinate 377, forward strand.
ATGTTGAAAACGGCCAGCATCAGGTTTATCACCACCGCGAAGCCGAACATCCGCAGCAGGGTGAAGGCCAGGTCCCCGGCCATGAACAGCGTGATCAGTTTGAAAGCGACGGCGGCCAGCACGGCCAGCAGGATATTGGAGACCGGGCCGCTGAAGGCCACCAGCGCCATGTCGCGGCGGGGGCTGTGCATGCGGTACGGGTTCACCGGCACCGGCTTGGCCCAGCCGATGGCCGGGAAATTCATCAGGATGCAGGCCGCAGGGATGAGCACGGTCCCCACCGGGTCTATATGCGGCAGCGGGTTGAAGGACAGCCGGCCGGAAAGATAGGCCGTATCGTCCCCGCGCCTGTAGGCCGCAAAGCCGTGGGCGAACTCGTGGAAAATGACGGAAAAAAACAGCACCGGCAACTGTAAAATCCACTCCATAGATTTATAATTATATTAATATATCCACTACTAAAGGAAGTACGGGGCCAAAATTCCGGTTTTTTAGTATAATTCTAGGTGAATTTTCAGGGGACAGGAATAATGCAAAAACTTAAAAAACTCATACAGAACCGCGAGGCCCGCATAGGCATAGTGGGCCTGGGCTACGTGGGGCTGCCGCTGGCGGCCGAGTTCGGCAAAGGCGGCTTCCGGGTGACCGGGTTCGAAGTGGACGGCCAGAAGGTGCGCGATATAAAGGCCGCGCAGTCCTATATCCCCGACGTGCCCACCCGCGAGGTAGCCTCGCTGGTAAAAAAAGGCCTCCTGACCGCCACCCTGGATTTTTCCGGCCTCAGGAAGATGGACGCCGTAATTATCTGCGTGCCCACCCCCCTGCGCAAGAGCAAGGACCCGGACGTCTCCTATATCGTGGCCTCGGTAAAAGAGGCCCGCAAGCACCTGCGCCGCGGCCAGCTGATAGTGCTGGAGAGCACCACCTACCCCGGCACCACCCGCGAACTGGTAAAGCCCATGCTGGAAGCCGGCGGTCTCAAAGCCGGCAAGGATTTCTTCCTGGCTTTCTCCCCTGAGCGGGTAGACCCGGGCAACAAGAAGTACGGCGTCAAGAACACCCCCAAGGTGGTGGGCGGCCATACCGCCGCCTGCACGGACCTCGCCGGCCTGCTTTACGGCGCGGTGATAGACCAGGTGCTGAAGGTTTCCAGCACCGAAGCCGCCGAACTGGTGAAGCTGCTGGAGAACACTTTCCGCGCCGTCAACATAGCCATGATAAACGAGATGGCCCTGATGTGCCACAAACTGGGCCTGGACGTCTGGGAAGTTATAGGCGCGGCGGCCTCCAAGCCTTTCGGCTTCATGCCTTTCTACCCCGGCCCCGGCATAGGCGGCCACTGCATCCCGCTGGATCCGCATTACCTCGGCTGGAAAATGAAGACGCTCAACTTCGAGCCGCGCTTCATAGAACTGGCGGGGGCCATCAACTCCTCTATGCCCGACCACGTGGTGGAACGCCTGGGCGAGATCCTCAACAGCCGCGGCCTGGCGCTGAGCCGCTCCAAGGTGCTGATGATAGGCATGGCCTACAAGCCAGACATTTCCGACCCGCGCGAAAGCCCGGCGCGGGACGTGCTGATACTGCTGGAGAAGACCGGCGCCAGGGCGGATTTTTACGACCCGTACGTATCCGAAACGGACGTGGAAGGGGAAGTGCGCCGCTCCCGCAGGGACGCGCTCAAGAAGATAAAGGACTACGACTGCGTGATGATAGTCACGCCGCATTCCTGCATAAACTACGCCGAGATAGTAAAAAAAGCCAGGCTCGTCTTCGACACCAGGAACGCCACCAAAGGCCTGAAAGGGAAGAACATATTCCGCCTATGACCGACGCCCAGGACCCAAAGCTCCTCTGGTTCAGTTTCCTCAAGACCTTCACCCGCGCGCTGGTACAGATCAACCTGTACAAGCCCGACCATCCCCAGGTGCGCCAGGCGCTGGACGAAGGCCAGGCCCTGCTGGGCCAGATAGCCGACTCCCTGGGCGGCGGGGACCTCTCCGTCACCATAGACAACGATAAACTGCTCATAAACGGCGTGCCGCTGGTGGCCGCCGACAAACTGCCCAATTCCCTGCGCAACCTCTACACCAAGTTCCGCCTCCAGACCATCACCTTCAAGCCCGGCGCCTCCGGGGAGGACCTGCTGGCCCTCTGCCAGGTGCAGGCCCACAAGGGCGAAGCCAAAGCGTTCCTGGCCGAACGCGGCGTGGAGAAGATAAAGCTCGACGAGGCCGTTTACGCCAAGGTGGACTCCGCCCGCACTCCCGGCGCGGCGTCCGTGGTGACCCCCGGCCAGACCGGCGCCGCCGGCCAGGCCGCCTCCCCGCAGGAAAAAGTGGCCGAAAAGATCTCCGGCCAGAGTTTCGAGTCGGCGCTGGCCACCGTGGTGGGCCGCGTCACCTCGGACCCGGAAGAGCAGCGCCGGGTCATAGCCCTGCTGGAAGCCAAATTCAGGGACGCCGTGGAAGCCGGCGTCACCCGGGCGCTGGAAGAAGTGCGCCGCGAGAAGAAAAAAGTCGAGAACGACATGGCCCGCACCGAGTCCGTCATGACCAGCATGGCCGACGGCGTGGTGGTGGTGGACAAGGACGGCAAGATCCTGATGATGAACCCGCAGGCGGAGGCCATTTCCGGCAAGCCCCTGGCTGAGCTGTCCGGCAAGAAGATCGTGGACCTGTCGCAGATCGAGAACCAGGTGGTCTCGCTGGCCAAAGAGATCAAGAGCGAGAACCGGGCGGATATCTCCAAAGAGATCATCAAGACCGGCTCCGCAGAAATCGCCGAGACCGTAAAAAAGGCCACCGCCCTGATCCAGAACGAGGACGGCAAGATAGTCGGCTCCGTCTCCATCCCCACCGACGCGGTGAAGCTCAAGCAGGTGGAGCAGCTGCAGCAGGACTTCATCGCCAACATGACGCACGAGCTGCGCTCGCCGCTCACTTCCATAAAAGCCGCCCTGGAGATCATGGGCCGGGAAGCCGGCGCCCCCACCGAATCGGCGCGCGGCATTCTCAACACCGCCATCCGCAATACCGAACGCCTGAACTCCATAATCACCGACATCCTGGACTTCTCCAAACTGCAGTCGGGCAAGATGGTCTTCCACCAGGAAGGCGCCGCGGCGGGCGACATAGTAAGGGAAGCGGCCGAGGCCATGCGCGCCTGGACCACCTCCAAGGGCATAACCCTGAACGTGAACGTGGAGCCCGGTGTGCAGCACGTCTACGCGGACAAACGCCGCACGGTCCAGGTGCTGATAAACCTCGTCTCCAACGCCATCAAGTTCACGCCGCAGGGCGGGACCATAGAGATCTCCGCCGACGCGGGCAAGGAAGCGCTCTCCGGCTTTTCCTTCTTCTCCGTCAAGGACACCGGCTGCGGCATAAAGAAAGAGGACCAGGGCAAGATCTTCGAGAAGTTCGTGCAGGTGGCCTCCGGGGAGAAGGTGGGCGGCACCGGCCTGGGGCTGTCCATCACCAAGGCCATGGTGGTAATGCAGGGCGGCCGCATCACGCTGGAAAGCGAGCCGGGCAAAGGCTCCACCTTCCGGGTGGGCATGCCCGTCTACAAGGGCCAGGGCGACCAGCAGGTCTTCGAGCAGGTGCCGGAAGTAAAAGAGGCCCCGAAGCCCTGGTGGAAGAAGCTGCTGGGAATGTAGCCCAGCAAGGCCGCCGGCAGGGCCGGGGATTGTTATCCCCCACCGATAAATAATAAAATATCCCTTCAGCAGTTCTTTGCGCCCGTATCTCAACGGATAGAGTCCCGCCCTGCGAAGGCGGTTATACAGGTTCGATTCCTGTCGGGCGCACCAAATTTCTTCGTAAAGAACCCGAAGCGTGCCATAATAATGGCACGCGGCAGGAATCGAAAGGCGGAGCCGCGAGGCCAGCGGGCCGCAGCGGCGAGCCGGGGTCGCGGCCTCGAGCGAGCGACGGCGAGCGAGAGAGCCGTGACCGCTTAATGTCGGGCGCACCAAATTTCTTCCTATGTCAGAACATAAAGAGACAAAAAAGACCGAGAACAAGACCGGCCGCTACGTCTACGACGCCAAGCTGGGCAAAGTGGTAAAGGTCTCCGACGCTATCCCCGGCCTCAAGAAGGGCGGCTCGCCCCAGGGCGGCACCTGCCCCATGAACCCGGGCGGCCACCAGTGCGGCGGCGGCTGCGGCTGCGGCGGCTAAGGCCCCGGAGCCGGCCCGAAGGGCTTGAGAGTCAAGGGTTTTGGGCCCGGCGCTTTCAGGCCTTTTTGCTTTTTAAAGGAACTCCCCATGGAAAAGAAATTCTCGCAGCTGCGCAGAAAATACGAGGAAGTGGCGGCCCTGGGCTCGGCCGCCTCGGTACTGGGCTGGGACCAGCGCGTCTACATGCCGCCCAAAGGCGCCGAAGCCCGCGGCCGCGCGCTGGCCGCCCTGGAAGAAACCCTGCACGTCAAATTCACGGCCCCGGAAACGGGCGCCCTTATCGCGGAGCTCTACGACTGGGCGCAGGCCAGGGGCGGCGACAGCTTCGAAGCGGCCTACCTGCGCGCCCTCAAGCGCGACTATGACAAGGCCGTAAAACTGCCGGCGGCCTTCGTCTCCGAATTCTCGCTGGCCTGCACCGCCGCCTACGAAGCCTGGCACAAAGCCAAACAGGCGTCGGACTTCTCCGTCTTCGCTCCCCACCTTGAAAAGATGCTGCAGCTGAACCTGCGCAAGGCCGCCATCCTCGACCCCAAGGCCGCCCCTTACGACGCCCTGCTCGACATCTACGAACCGGGCATGACCCGCGCCCGGCTGGACGCGATCTTCGCGGAACTGCTGGCGGGCCTGAAACCCGTGATAAAGGCCATAGCCGCCAAAAGCGGCAAAGTCTCCGACGCCCCCTTCCGCGGGGATTTCGACCCCGCCGCGCAGCTTCGCCTGGCCGACGAGCTCGTAAAAGCTCTGGGCTTCGACTTCGACCGCGGCCGCCAGGACCGCTCGCCGCACCCCTTCACCACCGGCGGTTCCATCAACGACATCCGCATCACCACGCGCGCCCACGCCGACTGGCTGCCCGCCTGCGTCTACGCCTCCATCCACGAATGCGGCCACGCCCTCTATGAACTGGGATCGCCGCAGGACTTCGAATTCACCCCGCTGGCCGGCGGCGCATCCCTGGGCATGCACGAATCCCAGTCGCGCTTCTGGGAGAACGTGGTAGGCCGCAGCCGGCCGTTCGCGGCCTGGGCCCTGCCGCTGTACCGCAAACACTTCCCCGGCAAGTTCGACAACCTCACCCCGGAGGACCTGTACCGGGCGGCCAATAAGTCCGCGCCCTCCCTGGTGCGCGTGGAGGCCGACGAGGTGACCTACAATCTCCACATAGCGCTGCGCTACGAAATAGAGACCATGCTGCTCGACGGCAGCCTGAAGGTGAAGGACGCGCCGGCCATGTGGAACTCCAGGATGAAGGACTACCTGGGGATAGCCCCGGCCAACGACGCCGAGGGCATACTGCAGGACGTGCACTGGTCGCAGGGCACGCTGGGCTATTTCCCCACCTATACGCTGGGCAACCTGGCCGCGGCCCAGCTCTTTAACGCCATGAAGAGAGACCTTGGGGATACCGACGCCCTGGTGGCCCGCGGCGAGTTCGCGCCGCTGCTGGCCTGGCTGGGCGGGAAAATCCACGTGCACGGCCGCAAGTACCTGCCGGAGGAACTGCTGCAGCGGGCTATCGGCGAGAAACTCAGCGTGGGACCTTTTGTGGACTACATAAAGGCCAAATATTCGGAGATCTACGGCTTCTGACCAGGCGGATTTAGCGGCGGAACTTCTGACAGGACCAAAGGGGAGAGAACAATGTTCAAGACCAATGAATACTTCGACGGCAAGGTTAAATCGATAGCTTTCGCGGCCGGCGGCGGCGCCGCCACCGTGGGGGTGATGGCGCCCGGCGACTACGAGTTCGGCACCGGCAAGAAAGAGATAATGAGCGTGGTCAGCGGCCGGCTCACGGTAAAGCTGCCCGGCCAGACGCAATGGAAGGACTTCCCTAAAGGCAGCACGTTCACCGTGGCGCCCAATTCCAAGTTCCAGCTGAAAGTGGCCGAAGACACCGCCTACCTCTGCCTCTACGTGGATTAAAGGCGGCGGCTTTTAAAGAGAAAGCCCCGGCGAAAGCCGGGGCTTTTCTTTTCCCTGCCTGAGGCGCTCAACCGCCGGAGTAGATGTGGGAAATAACCACGCGGTCGCCTTCGGCCAGGGCGTCGCCCGGGGCCACGGCTTTACCGTTGCGCGTCATGATGGTGGGACGTTTCTTGTTTATCTTCACGAACGCGGACAGCTCCCCGGCCGTCATCGGGCCGGGGAGTTCCAGCGTCTTCTCGCTGAAGCCGCCTTCGTAGATAAGCGGGCCTATAAGTTTCACCGTCACTTTCATCAGTTCAATTTCGCGTATTTCCCGGCCGCGGCGGCCTCGCCTTCGAGGCCCAGTTTCCGGAGCGTTTCCATGGTGGGGATACCGCGCTTGTCGTAGCCGCGCTGGTCGTAGTAATGCTGCAGCAGCGAGTCGTACTTGTCATACTCCAGCACCACGCCTTTCTGCGGGCCTTCGGTATCGGCGTTGCTCTTATCGAACCAGACCGCCGGCGGGTAATCGTCCTTGCGGGTGACGTTCGGGAACTCGCGCAGGTAATGCAGCTTTATCATGGAGTAGGCGCGGTCTGCCGCGGTCCAGAAATTCTCCAGCGTCCAGTCCAGACCCGTGACGGCGTTGAAGAACTTGGGATAGTTCTCCAGTTCGTAGCCCACTTCCACCCAGGGAAAGCGGCAGGCCACCAGCATTTCGAACAGGCCGCCGCGGATGCGCTGCAGTTCTATCACCTTGGCCGCCTTCTCGGGGCCGTAGCTCTCGCGCTTGCTGTGCTTGAGCTCGAAGGTGATGATCCAGGCCTCGCGGTGGTGGCCGCCTATGGCCGCCACGCCGAAGGCCAGCGCCTGACCGGGAATGGACTTGCAGTTGTAGGCGGCCATCTCCAGGCCTTTGACCTGCATGGCGTAGTCCGCGGAGTTCTTGCCGTAGACCTTGGCGGCCTTCAGCGCGCCGTCGGCCAGCAGGTTGCCGGCCTCGCCCTTACGGGTGGCTATGTCCCAGAGCAGCGTTTTGCCCTTATCGGCGTCGCCGAATTTGAAGTCGCCCTTGGCGGCGCCGTGCTCTATGGCGTCGGCGTAGAAGCCCAGCACCGCGCCCGCGGAGATGGTGTCCAGGCCATAGTCGTCGCACAGGTAATTCAGCGAGCCCACCTTTTTGAGGTCGAACACGTTCACGTTCGGGCCCAGCATACCGATATTCTCGTAGTCCAGCTCGCTCTCGCGGCCTTCGTCGTCGTGGATGGTGATGCCGCAATGCATGGTGCAGCTGGGGCAGCCGTAGGTGGCTATGCGGGCGGCGTCCAGGCGCTCGCCGTCTATCTTGTGGGCCTCCGGATGGGAAGTTTTGCGCATGTTCTGCACGGGCAGGCCGTTGACCTCGTTGCACCAGGCCAGCACGGCGTTGGTGCTCTGCTTCGACCAGCCGCTTTTCTGGTCCAGCTCGCGGGCCTTCTTCAGGCCGTCTATGCCGAGCTTGCGCATCAGCTCCGGGTCCGCCTGCGGGATCTGCTTGGTGCCTTTCACCACTATGGCCTTGAGCATTTTGGAACCCATCACGGCGCCTATGCCGGGGCGGCCGCCGGCGCGGCCTTCCAGGCTGCGGATCACGGCGAACAGTACCTTGTTCTCGCCGGCCTGGCCGATATTGAGCACGCCGGCGTTCTTGCCGTGCTTCTTATAGATCCATTCGTTGGAGAAGTAGGTGCCCTTGCCCCACATCTCGTCCGCGGGCAGGAACTCCACCTTGTCGTCCTCTATGTTGAGGTAGGTCGGCTTATCGGCCTTGCCCTCTATTATCATGGCGTCGTAGCCGGCCTTGCGCAGCTGGCTGGAAACGTTGGAGCCCAGGTTGCCGTCGCCGTAGAAACCGGTGAGCGGGGACTTAGCCGCCACCACCACTTTGCCGGTGTTCGGGGCCGGGATGCCGGCTATGGGGCCCAGGGCCACCACCAGTTTGTTCTCGGGACCCAGCGGGTCTATGCCGGGTTTGAGTTCGTCGAAAAGTATTTTGGAGGCGAAACCTCGCCCGCCTACCCATTTTTTGGCGAAGTCTTCCGTAAAGCTTTCTTTCTTCCAGGTTTTGTCGGTGAGGTTCACCCTCAGGATATAGCCGGTCCAGCCTTTCATGTTCCCTCCGTTGGATTGAACTGCAAAAGATAATTAATTTTACCTTTTTAAAAAGGCGGCGCGCGGTACTTTGGGCCCAGCCGGACCTGGGCCCTAATACGCGGTTTTTTTAGGCACAAAGCCTTATGTGCGCAAGCACCGCTAATTTGTAACCTAGTCTTGCAAGATCTTGGGCCTTACCGGGCCACTTTAAGGAGCTAACGATGAAAATATTAATGACCGCCGTACTGCTTGCCTCGGGATTTTCCCCGCTGGCCGCAGGTTCTTTCGCCGACCTGAGCTCGCAGGCCCCGGCCAGCGAGATCAAACTCCCATCCCCGGTACTGGTTCCCGCCCAGGACAAAGCCGTTCAGAGCTGGGCCGAAGCCGCCAAGCTCGCTTTCGAGCGCGAAATCGAGGCCGGCGGCCTGACCAATTTCGCCGACCTTAAAGAGCTCCCCCCCGGCGCCCGCGCCAGGCTGGAAAAAGAGCTGGCCACCCTGCCCGAGGGCCCCGGCAACACTTCCGAAGCCTTCAAACTGAACGTCAACGGCCGCACCGCCTTCGTGGTGCAGAGCTACGTGCACGACGACACCATGCGCGCCTGGCTCTTCAACGCGGCCGGCGTGCTGGTGGCCCGCGGCGAAGGCAGCGTGGACAAAGAATTCGCCTGGCTGCCGCTGTAAGACAGCGGCGGACAAAAAAGGCCTGGGGTTACCCCCAGGCCTTTTTATTTAACGACCGGTTATGGCCGGCGCTTATCTGCCGCCGGTGAACATGCGGCCGGTTATCACATAAAGTTCCCTGCCGCTCTTTTCGGTCCAGATCTCAGAGTAGTCGAAGTGCAGGCCGCTGACCTTTATGGTGGTCAGGATATCGACGTTCTCACTGTAAGCCTCTTTCAGCACCACGGTCCCTTTCTCATAGGAGCCGGCTTCCGCGCCGTTCTGGTCCAGCAGCAGCGGACCTTGCTTGGTCCAGCGCGCCGGCTCCGAGGCCAGGCCAACGAAGCCGCAGTCGAAGTAACCATCCTTGCGCTCCAGGTGATCTTTCTTGTCCTCGAAGATCAGCCACATGACGTCGCAGCGGGTACCGGAACCCTGGTAGGTCCACTCGCCCCAGCCGGTCCATTTTCCGGCCAGGCTGTTCTCCGGGTTGGCGGCGCGCCCATCGGCCGCAGGCAGGGACTGCCCGGGCCGGGAGTTGTCCGCGGGGCGGCCGGCGGCGGGCTGAAAAGCTCTGGCCATGGCGGGCCTTCCGGGCAGGGTCACGGCGGGAAGTTCGCCGCCGGGTAAAGCCCCCCCGAGGGCGGCAACGCCGGCCAGCAGGCTGTCCGGCCGCGGGGCCGCCTGCGCGAAAGCGCCCTGAACAACGGCCAGAACTGCGGCCGCGCCCAGCATAGCCGCAAAACTCTTTTTCAGTTTCATGATCAGCACCTGTCCTTTCCTTGAATTAACCTTACCTCTGCCGCGGCGCGGTTTCCCGCGCGCTACGCCTTGCCGTACTCCGCCAGGGCCTTCTGCACCAGGCCCAGCACCGTAGCGGACGGCGTCATCTTGGGCAGGAAGGCCCGGCACTCCTTGCACTGGCCTATCACGTAGTGTTCCTTCATCTTGGCGTAGTCCTCGCCGGTCAGCACGATGAAAGGGATCCTGGCCAGTTCCGGCCGGGACGAGGCCAGCTTGTTGACTTCCTTTATGAAGGTCACCCCGTCCATCACCGGCATGGAAATGTCCACCAGCATCAGGTCGGGGATGAAAGTCTCCATCTTCTCCAGGGCCTTCTGGCCGTCCGCCGCCACCTGCGCGGTATATCCGGCCTCCATGAACATAAACTGGTACATGGTGCGCATGGCGTAATCGTCGTCTATCACCAGGATATTTGCCATAAATGTCCCCCCGCTAATGCCCGCCGCCCCGGAGCATCTCCAGGGCGTGCGGTATCAGGTCCAGCACCGCTTCCAGGGATTCCTTCACGGCCTTGGGGCTGCCGGGCAGGTTCAGGATGATGGTGCCGCCGCGTATGCCGCAGATGCCGCGCGAAAGCGCGGCTTTTTTCGTCTTCCTGAGCCCTTCGGCGCGCATCAGCTCCGGCAGGCCGGGGATATTCTTTTCCAGCACCTGGGCGGTGGCCTCGGGCGTGACGTCGCGGCCGCTGAAGCCGGTGCCGCCTGTAGTGACGGCCACGTCGACCCTGAGCGTGTCGCAGTAATGCAGCAGTTTCTCTTTGATGGCGGGGATCTCGTCGGGCACCAGGTCGTAGGCGGCCACGCGGCCGCCTATGGCCTTCACCATTTCACCCACCAGCTTGCCGCTGACGTCCTCGGCTTCGCCGCGGGAGCAGCGGTCGCTGGAGGTAAGTACGGCTATTTCAATAAAGGCCAATGGGGTCTCCCACGGCGATCTCGCCGCCTTCCACGACTTCCGCGAAAATGCCCTTTCGCGGCATTATGCAGTCTCCCACCTGATGGTAGATGGCGCAGCGGCTGTGGCATTCTTTGCCTATCTTGGAGATTTTCAGCACGGCGGTACTGCCGGCGCGGAGTTTATCGCCCAGCTTCAGGGCGGCCAGGTCCAAGCCCTCGGTGGTAAGGTTCTCCGCGTAAATACCGGGGCGGATCTCCACCCCGGCGCCTTTGGCCCTGGCATCGGCCATCTGGCCGCGCACGCTTTCCATGTCCAGCAGGCTGACCTGGCGGACGTCGGTACCGGCATGGGCGTCCCCGGCTATGCCAAGGCCTTTTACCAGCACGGCCTTCTGAACGCCCTCTTTCGGGACGCCCTTGGCGGCGCTGCAGTTTATCGAGAAGATCTTTCCCATTAATCGCGCTTGTAATGCCCGCTTTTGCCGCCCAGCTTCTCCAGCAGGAAAATTTCGCCTATCTCCAGGTCCTGGGCGTACATCTTGCACATGTCGTAAATGGTGAGGGCCGCGGCGCTGGCGGCCACCAGGGCCTCCATCTCCACGCCGGTCTTGCCCGTGCAGCGGGCCTCGGTGGTTATGCGCACCCCCGCTTTTTCCACCTTGAACTCCACTCCCACGAAATTCAGCGGCAGGTTATGGCACAGCGGGATAAGCCCGGCGGTGTTCTTGGCGGCGAGGATGCCGGCGAAGCGCGCGGCCTCCAGCACGTTCCCCTTGGCCAGCGTGCCGGCTTTTATCAGCCGGACGATGGCGGGGGTAAGGCGTATGTACGCCTGCGCCCGCGCGGTGCGCCTGGTATCTTTTTTATCGCCTACGTCTATCATAGCAGCCCCTACCCGCCTATACTGCTCATCTCGACATGACCCGCCGAAGGCGAGTCTTTCCTGTAACTAGATTTTACTAAAAATATCTTTTTAATACGGTCGTCCAGGACCGCGTCGGGCGCGCCGCCGCGCAGCAGGTCCTTAAGGCCGTGAGTGGCCGGCGAGAACAGGCAGGGATAGACCCGGCCCGCGCAGTCCATGCGCACCCGGTTGCAGCTGCCGCAGAAATAGTCGCTGCGGCCGCTGATAAACCCCACGCGGCCCTTGGCGCCGCGCAGCCTGTAAACGCTGGCGGGTCCGTCGGAAGCGGCGGCCGGCAGCCGCTCCAGGGGTCCCAGGGCGTCCTCTATCCTGCGCTTGGTTTCCGCGGTGGTGAACAGCGCGCCCTTAAGGCGGGCGGACCGCTCGTTGGCCGGGTAAAACTCTATGAACCGCACGGTAAGCGGCAGCTCCAGGGAAAGCCGCGCGAAGTCGGCGGCTTCGCCGTCGTTCAGGCCCTTCATAAGCACGGTATTGAGCTTCACCCCGGAGTACCCGGCGGCCAGAGCGGCGCTTATCCCCGCCCAGACCTTGTCCAGCCCGGAAGAGCCGGTGATCTTCCTGAAAGTCTCTTCCCTGAGGGAGTCCAGGCTGATGTTGACCCTGTCCAGGCCGGCTTCGCGCAGCGGACCGGCCAGTTTGCCCAGCAGCAGGCCGTTGGTGGTCAGCGCCAGTTCCCTCAGGCCGGGAACGGCGGCGAGCATCCCCACCAGGCCCACCACGTTCTTCTTTACCAGAGGCTCACCGCCGGTAAGGCGGATCTTCCTTACGCCAGCCCGCACGAAAGCCGCGGCGGCGCGCGTCAGTTCCTCGTGGCGCAGCAGTTCCTCATGCCGGAGGAACTTCCCCTTCTCCAGCGGGGTACAGTAGACGCAGTTAAGATTGCACCTGTCGGTAAGCGACAGCCTGAGGTAATCTACAGCCATGAGATGAATTTCGCCTTTTCGCCTTTCTTTACGGCGCCGTTCTCCTTCACCATCGTAAAGCCGCCGGCCGCGGCCAGCGCCAGAATGTCCGCCGAGCCGTTATTGGAGATCTCTTTCAGCGAGAACCGGGCGTCTACGCCTACCGTGGAAAGCATCATGGCCCGGCGCGGGGTGCGGGGTTCGAAAGCCGCGGCGCAGACGCCGTCCAGGAAGACCGGCGCGAAGTCGGGGCGGCCGGCCATCTTGCGGATGGCGGGCCGGATATAGGCGAGGTAGGCCATAAAGTTGGCCACCGGGTTGCCGGGAATGCCGAATACGAGCGTGCGGCCCCTTACGCCGAAGAACATGGGCTTGCCGGGACGCACGCGCACGGCGTGAAAAAGTTTTTTTACGCCGAGTTCTTCAAGCACGCCGGGCACCAGATCATAGTCGCCCATGGATACCCCCCCCGAGACCAGGGCGATATCCGCTTTCAGGGCTTTCGCCAGGGCGGCCCGGAGTTTTTTGTGCTCGTCGCGGACTATCACCGGCGCCGCGCCAATGCCGTCGGCTTTCAGCAGGGCTGAAAGCATGGGGCCATTGCTGTTGTAGATCCGGTCCTTGCCGAGGGGCTTGCCGGGCGGCACTATTTCTCCTCCGGTATTTATCAGCGACACCGAAGGCAACCGGCCGCATTTCACGGTACCCCGGCCGGCGGCCGCCAGGGCCGCCACGTGCTGCGCGCCGATTACTGTCCCGCGCCGCATTATCACCCGGCCTTTCTTTATGTCCTCGCCGCGCAGCGCTATGTTATCTCTTTTGCCCGCGTTCTTGGAGAACCACACCAGGCCGCCGCTCTCCGCAGAGTACTCCACCATTATAACGGCGTCGGCGCCGGCCGGCACGGGCGCGCCGGTCATGATCTTGACGCAGCAGCCGGAAGCCAGCCTGCCCCTGAAACTTTTTCCGGCCTGTATAAGGCCAAGACATCTGAAGCCGCGGCCGGGCTTCACGTCCGCGGCGCGCACGGCGTAGCCGTCCACGGCGCTTTTGTCGAAAGGCGGCATGTCCAGGGCGGAACGTATCTCTTCGGCCAGCGCGCGGCCCACGGCGTCTTCCACGCGGACCAGGACCGGCGGCAGCGGCCGGGCGCTCTTCATCACCACTTCCATCGCCTCTTCGAAAGTTATCATAGTTCCCTCTTTATAAGGTGCGCGGCGGTCGCCTTGAACGAGGCGTACACTTGCGCGCCGGCCTTTAAGCCCAAGCCGTCCACCAGCTGCTTGGTCACGGCGGCCTGCAAGGTAAAACCGCAATCCAGTTCCACCTTATACTCCAGCCCCCACGGGGCCACCGAAACCACTTCCGCCTTAAAATTGTTGCGCCGCCCGCCGGCATCCGCGTTCAGGGAAACGCTGACGTCCTCGGGCCGCAGACAGAAGAACACGCTGTCGCCGGCCCCGCAGGAAGAAACCGCCATCAGCGTCCGGCCCCCGGCCTCTACCGAGCAGAGGTTCTCGCTATTGGCGGCCACGCGCCCGGGCAGGATGGTCTCCACCCCAACGAAATCCGCCACTTCTTTGGAAGCGGGCCGGGAGAAGATCTCCTGCGGCTCGCCTTGCTGCAGTATGCGACCGTTCACCAGCACCGCCAGCTTGTCGGCCAGCGTCAGCGCACCGGCCTGGTCCTGCGTCACCAGCACCACGGCGGCCCCGGAGGTTTTTATGACCTTGCGCAGGTCTCGGGCAATAGAGTCCTTTACCCGTTCGTCCAGGGCGGCGAACGGTTCGTCGAGCAGCAGCAGCTTCGGCCTGGTGACAAAGGCCCGCGCCAGGACGGCGCGGTGGCTTTCGCCCTGGGAAAGGGTCTTGGCGTTGCGCTCTTTGAGGTGCGCGATGCGCAACAGCTCCAGCGCCGCGTCCACCGCGGCGGCGTCGCGCAGGCCCCGCAGCCGCAGCGGCAGGGCCACGTTATTAAAAACGGTATCGTTGAGCAGGTAAGGCTGCGACAGGACGGCTGCCATGGCCCGGCGCAACGGCAATTTATTGGCGGCCGCCAGCGCGTCGCGCCCCATGATCTCCAGGGTCCCGGCGGCAGGCTTGTTCAGCAGCGCCATGGCATTGAGCAGGGTGGTCTTCCCCGCGCCGTTGGGACCGATGATGGCGAACACCTCGCCTTCGCGGATGCGGAGCGACTCCACCTCCAGCCTGAAGCCGGAGTCGAAAGCGAGGCGCAGGCCGGAGAGCTTTATCATCGCGTCAGCACCTTGTTCTGCTGGATGACGGTGAGCGCTAAATTCACTATAAAGCCCAGCGCAAGCAGCACCAGGCCAATGGCTATGGCCATGTCAAAATTCCCCATCTGGGTTTCCATAACGGTGGCGGTGGTGAGCATGCGCGTCTGGTGGCGGATATTGCCGCCCACTATCATCACGGCGCCGACTTCCGCCACCAGCCGGCCGAAACCGGCTATCACCGCGGCCACTATCGTAAGACGTATTTCCTTGAGACAGATCCAGACGGCCTGCCGGTCGCTGGCGCCCAGCGCCAGGATCTGGTTGTAGAACTTGGGGTCCACGTTCTGCATGGCGGAGATGGACAGCGCCGTGATGATGGGCAGCGCTATGATGAACTGCGCGATGATCATGCCCTTGGGCGTGTACAGCCAGTTGAGGAAACCCAGCGGCCCGCTGCGCGCGAGGAACAGCATGACCACCAGCCCGGCCACCACCGGCGGCAGGCCCATGCCGGTATTCACCAGCGCTATCAGGAGTTTTTTAAGCGGGAATTTCTTTACAGCGATCCAGCTGCCCAGCGGCACCCCCGCCAGCACGGCGAAAGCCGTGGCCGCGAGCGAGACCATAAGCGACAGCCGCGCGATGGCGAAGATCTCGGGGTTGCCCGAGAGGATAAGGTGCAGGGCCTTTTGAAAGCCCTGCAGGATGAACTCCATCAGGTTCCTTTACTTTACGGCGTGATCGTAGAAAAAAAGCCGCTGACCATACTTCTGAACGCCGAAATTTTCGATTATATCCCTGGCCGGCTTTGAAAGGACGAAGTCGTAGTAGGCGCGGGCGCCGCTGGCGTTTATCTTTTTGAACTTGGCCTGGTTGGCCAGGATCAGGCTATAGCGGTTCACCAGGGCTTCGTCCCCTTCGCAAAGGACCGCAAGCGCCAGGTTCTTCTTCATGGACAGCCAGGTAGACCTGTCCGCCAGCACATAGGCCTTCTTTTCGCCGGCTATCGAGAGGGTCCCGGCCATGCCCTGCCCGGCTTCCAGGTAGGCCGCCGCCGCCGGCCTGGCCCCGGCGGCAGCCCAGAGTTTAAGTTCCTTTTTGTGCGTACCGCTCTGGTCCGCGCGCGAAACGAACAGGGCCCCTGAAGCGGAAATTTTAGCCAAAGCCTCCGCGGCTGTTTTCGTTCCTTTCACTTTAGCCGGGTCCGCGGCCGGGCCCAGCAGCACAAAATCGTTATGCATGAAGGTCACGCGGCCGGTGCCGTACCCCTCGGCCACGAAACGCACCTCGTCTTCCGGGCTGTGCACCAGGAGGAGGTCCGCCTCTCCGGTGCGGCCCAGCTGCATGGCCTGCCCGGACCCCACGGCGATGGCCTGGAGCTTGTATTTGCCGTCATTCTGGAAGGCTTCATTGAGCGCGTCCAGCAGGCCGGTGTCGCGCACGCTGGTAGTGGTGGCCAGCCGTACGGTATCATCGGGCGGCTGACATTCCTGGCAGCAGGAGGAAAGAACCAGAGCTGCGAACGCTGAAAGAAGGAATTTTAATTTTTTCATAGGCACCTCGACCGGCTGAGATCTTTCAATAATGATATCAAATACCACTTTTCCCTCAAAAACAGGCAAAAACCGGGATACCCCTCCGACTTTCCAGCCGGAGTTATGGCCTCAGAAGCTCCACCTTGGCCATGGAGCGCACATTGCGGTCCACGAAAAAGTCGGCGGTGGAGAACAGCGCGAAGCGGCCGTCTTTCCCGCTCCCCTTGTCCTGCACTATGAAGTCGGCGTTATCGCCGCGGTTGACGATCTCGGACAGGCTGAAAGCGGCCCGGTAAGCGTCGCCGGCCGACACCACCACCAGCCAGCCGGCCGACTCCTGCGGGGGTATGCCGGCCTGCGCCAGCGCATCCTTGAACAGGAAACCGCCGGCCTCTTTGACTTCCTTGAACCCGGTGCCGTGCCCATAGCCGGAAATCAGATATTCACGCTTGGCGGCCTTACCCGCGGATTTCACCGCGTAAACCTTGCCGCCCTTGATCACCTGGAAAGCCGGCGCGTAGGCGGCCTTGTGCTTCTCGCCGGGGTAATTGCCCGGGGCGGACATTACGGTAATTTTGGACGGGTTCTCTATGAACCGCGCGCTATAGAGGTCGTCGGCGCAGACCAGCCGGGAGACTTCGGGCAGCGGCCAGTCTGTTTTCTTCTTGCCCGGTGTTATGGAGCGAGCGCTCTTATAGATCAGCGACTGGAAGTTATTGCGGGCATAGTATATCTCGCCCCAGCTGAACACGGCTTTGTCGCCCTTCTCGTTCTCCACCGCCACGAACAGATCCACCTCGGGATGAAAATCCTCCCGGGCCTTTTTTATCTTCTTCGCCTCCAGGATATCGTAGAGAGCATAGCCGGTGAAGAAATAGGCTCCTTTAAAAACGGGCTTACCCTGCTCCCAGGCCAGTTCCTTTACGGCCGCGGACCGCTGCGGCAGCGCGGCCAGGTCCACCAGGCCCGGGCTCTCCACTTCGCCGCCCACGTAAACGTTTTTCACTTCGTAGTCCCGGCCGGCTCCCTGGTACAGGCTGTTCTGGGCCGCCGCCGGCGCGGCGGCCAGCAGCAGCGCCATGGGCAGAATGTTCTTCATAGTTCTCCCTTTCACGCCTTCGACAGCTGCGTGGACTTGATATGCAAAAGGTATTCGGCCAGTGCCTTGTGGCGGGCCAGGCCGGCCTTGCCGGACTTCTGGTACAGGTAAAAGTAATCTTCCAGCAGCTTCAGGCGCGGGAACACATCGGCGAGCGCACCCGATCTCAGTTCTTTCAGCACGCAGTAGCGCGGCACGAAGCCCGCGCCCATGCCCTCCATCGCGGCGTTTATCACGGCGCGGATATGCGTCATTTGCGTTATGTCGCGGAACTCGGGACGTTCGGCTACGGGCAGAGCATTCAGGAAATTCCCCCACCAGCGCCCGGCCTTGTCGAGCGACAGCACCGGGCAGCGCTCCAGGTCCTTCGGCTCTTTCAGGCCGCGCCGGCGGATGAACTCGGGCGAGGCTATGACGGCGTACTCCTCACGGAACAGCGGGCGGCGGTCTATGCCTTCCACGCGGTGCTCGCGGCAGTCTATGACCATGTCCAGCTCGTCGTTGAGCAGGGGCCGCAGCAGCTCGTGGCTGAAGGTGAAGTCCACGTGCACGCCGGGATTGGCGGCGATGAAGCCCTTGAGGTATTTCACCAGCAGGGTGGTGCCGAATTCCACCGTGGCTCCCAGCTTTATGGTGCCGCCGCCCCGGCGGCCGGCCAGCTGCTCCTGCGCCTTCTCCAACTCGTAGAAGACCGTCTCGCAGGCCTTGTAGAGGATGCGGCCCGCCTCGGTCAGCTCCAGGCCGCGGGGGGGCTTTTTGAACAACTGGTCCCCGGCAGAGCGCTGCAGTTTCTTCACGGCGTGGCTGACCGCCGGCTGCGTCACGCAGAGGCGTCTGGCGGCTTCGGTAAAATTGAGCGTCTGCGCCACCGCGAAAAAGGCCCGCAGCTGGTACAGGTCCAGCGGCAGGCGCGGCGCAGCATTACTTTTATTCATAGTTACCATTAACACTATGAATTATACTAATGTCGCGCCGATTGTTACCATAGTTAAAACAGCTACAGGAGGCCTCATGAACACCCTCAACACCATCTTCCAGATACCCGAGCCGGTGAACGAACCCATACTCAACTACGCCCCAGGCAGCCGGGAGCGCGCCGAGCTCAAAGCCAAGATAACCGAACTGCGCGGCCAGGTGATAGACATCCCCCTGCTCATAGGCGGCAAGGAAGTGCGCACAGGCCGTACCGTGGACATAGTGGTGCCGCATGAGAACAAGAAAGTGATAGGCCGCTTCCACAAGGCCGGCCCGAAAGAGGTGGAAATGGCCGTGCAGGCCGCGGCCGACGCGCGCGAGACCTGGGGCCGCATGCCCTGGCATGCCAGGGCCGCCATCTTCCTGAAGGCCGGGGAACTCCTGGCCACCACCTGGCGCTCTACCTTGAACGCCGCCACCATGATAGGCCAGAGCAAGAACCCCTACCAGGCCGAAATAGACTCCGCCTGCGAGCTCGTGGACTTCTACCGCTTCAATACCTGGTTCGCCGAGCAGATCCACGACCAGCAGCCATTGTCCCCCTCCGGCAGCTGGAACTACGTGGACTACCGCCCGCTGGAAGGCTTCGTCTTCGCGGTGACGCCGTTCAACTTCACTTCCATCGCCGGCAATCTGCCCACGGCCCCGGCCATCATGGGCAATACCGTGATCTGGAAGCCGGCCTCCACCGCTGTTTACTCCGGCTACTTCCTCATGAAGCTCTGGCAGGCCGCGGGCCTGCCCGCCGGCGCCATCAACATGCTGCCCGGCTCCGGCGGCGAGGTAGGCAACCCGGTCATAGCCAGCCGCGACCTGATGGGCCTGCACTTTACCGGCTCCACCGGGGTCTTCAACGGCATGTGGTCCTCCATCACCGGGAACTTCAGCCGGTACCGCGGCTACCCGCGCGTGGTAGGCGAGACCGGCGGCAAGGATTTCATCTTCGCCCACGAGAGCTGCGATACCGAGGCGCTCAAATGCGCCATCGTGCGCGGCGCCTTCGAATACCAGGGCCAGAAATGCTCCGCGGCCAGCCGCTCCTATATCCCGCGCTCGGTCTGGAACGCCATAAAGGACGACCTGGTGGCCCAGGTGAAGAGCGTGAAGATGGGCCCGGCGGAGGACTTCACCAACTTCTTCAACGCCGTCATAGATAAAGGCGCCTTCAACACCATCAAAGAGTACATCGACTTCGCGAAGAACGCCCCCGACGCCAAGATCCTGGCCGGCGGCGGCTGCGATGACTCACAGGGCTATTTCATACAGCCCACGCTCATAGAGACCAGCAACCCCAGGTTCAGGACCATGGAAGAAGAGATCTTCGGGCCGGTGATGACCGTGTACGTCTATGAGGACGGCAAATTCGACGAGACGCTGCGGCTCTGCGATGAAACTTCTCCCTACGCGCTGACCGGGGCCATCTTCGCCCAGGACCGCGCCGCGGTGCTGAAGGCCGAGGACGCCCTGCGCAACGCGGCGGGAAACTTCTACATCAACGACAAGCCCACCGGAGCCGTGGTGGGCCAGCAGCCTTTCGGCGGCGCAAGAGCCAGCGGCACCAACGACAAGGCCGGCTCCATCATCAACATGATGCGCTGGACCTCGCCGCGAGCCGTGAAGGAGAACTTCACCCCCCCGCATGACTACCGCTACCCGTTCATGCTGGAGAAGTAGGTCCGGCGGAAAATAAAAAAAGACCCGGGGGTGTTCCCCGGGTCTTTTTTATGCCGGTCAAAGCCGGTCGTATTTGGTGTGTTTGTTCCTGGCTTTCTTTACGGGGTATTTTTTGGCGTTCTTTTTGAGCTTGCGCGCCACGGCGGCAGGCAGGTCTATGGCCAGGTCGTGGCCGAGCAGCAGCACCCAGTACAGCACGTCGGCGAGCTCATCGGAGATGTCGGCCTTTTTCGCTTTCACGTGGCGGGTTATCTCCTCCGGGTTTTTCCACTGGAAATGCTCCAGCAGCTCCGCGGCCTCCAGCGCCAGCGAAATGGCCACGTCCTTAGGGTTATGGAACTGCCGCCAGTTGCGGGCGTCGCGGAAGGCGATCACTTTTTTTGTCAGGTTTTTTATATCGGGCATAAGGGTTATCAGGCGAACACAGAGAACAGCAGGCCGGCGGTCAGCGCGAAAACCAGCCAGTAGGCCGCGTAGAACAGCAGGCCGCGGCGTCCTATGAGCTTCTGCGACATTATCATGGTCGGAATGCAGGTGCCTACCGACCCCAGCAGGAAAGTGAAGGCCGGACCGGGCCCGAGGCCGAGCTTCATCAGCGACAGCGTGAGCGGGATCTCCTCGCCTTCGCAGACATAGAGCGGCACGCCCAGCAGGGCGCTCGCCAGGTAGGCCAGCGGCCCCGAAGCGCCGATATACTTCATGATGAAGCCGGGCGGCAGCAGCACGGTCAAGAGAGAAGCGATGGCCATGCCTATAAGAAAGTATTTACCGAGGTCTTTGAGGATATCCACGAACACCGGCCAGAATTTTTTAGGCTCGTCCTCTTCGGCGCCCCCCCCGCAGCCGCAGCCGGAACAGCATTTCTTATCGGCCGCCGGCGCCGGGATTTCCAGGGCGGCACCATAATGCTTTTCCAGCCAGATGAACAGCGCCCCGACCCCCATTGCGCCCAGCAGGGCCGCCAACGCGCGGGCCAGGGTGAACTTCCAGCCGAGCACCGCGAAGGTGAGTATCAGCGTCTGCGGGCTTACCAGGGGCGAGGCCAGCAGGAAACTGGTGACGGTGCCGAGGTCAGCCCCCTTGCGGCGCAGGCCTTCGGCCATGGGCATGGTGGCGCAGGAACAGCCGGGCATAACCATGCCGAGCACGGCCGCTTTCGCCATGGACAGCCAGCCGCCGCGCAGGTGTTTCAGCGCGAACTCCGGCCTCAGGAACACGTCCAGCGCCGCCCCGAAAGCCGCGCCGCCCAGGAAGTAAGGCAGCACCAGCCAGGTAAGCGACAGGAATTCTTTGGCGAAAGAGTAAAGGTATTCCATCGTTTAATCCAAAAGTTTCGAGAGCGCCGCGGCCAGGTCCTCTACCCGGTACGGCTTGGACAGGACGCCGTCGAAACCGTGCGTCGAATACTCGGCCATGATCGGGTCTTCGGCATAACCGCTGGAGACTATCACCTTGGCGGCAGGGTCTATCTGCTTAAGGCGCTTCACTGCCTCAGCCCCGCCCATGCCGCCGGCTATGGTCAGGTCCATGATGGCGGCGGCAAAAGGCCGGCCGGCGGCCCGCGCGTCGCCCCAGGCCTTAAGCGCGTCCTCGCCCCTGACGGCCACCTCCGCTTCGAAACCCAGGGCCGCCAGCATCCGGCGCAGGGCTTTGTAGACGACTTCTTCGTCGTCGAGGATAAGCACACGGCCTCCGCTCTTCAGCTGTTTTCCGGCCGTTGCGCCGGCCGCGGGCTGCGCGGCCTTGTCGGTCAGAGGCAGATAAACGGTAAAGACGCTCCCCGCGCCGGACGCGGAACTGGCGCAGATGTGACCGTCATGCTTTACTATTATGGAGCGCGCCACCGCCAGGCCCAGACCGCGCCCGCTGCCCTTGGTGCTGAAATACGGCTCGAAAAGCCGGGCCATTACCGGTTCAGGGATGCCGCCGCCGGAGTCACGGACGGAGAATTCGGCGTACCGGCCCGGCGGCAGATGAACGGCTTCCACGGCGGCATGGGAAGCCAGGTCCAGGGAAACTTGTATAGCGCCGCCGCCGGGCATGGACTGGGCGGCGTTGAGCGCCAGGTTCTGCACCACCTGGAAAAGCTGGTCCCTGTCCCCCATTACGGTAAAAGAACCGTCGGGCAGCTTCAACTCGGGCTTCACCGGGGAACCGTGCAGGGAGAAAGAAACGGCTTCCCTGACCAGTTTGGAGAGGTCCAGCGGGAACTTGACCGGCTCGCCGCCTGAAGCGAAGGTGAGCAGCTGGCGAGCCAGGCCTTTGGCCGCCAGGCACGCGGAGTCGGCCTCTTCCATCAGTTCTTTAAGGTCGCCGCCTTCCGCGGAGATCTTCCTGATAAGGGAAATATTGCCGGCTATCCCGGTAAGGATATTGTTGAAATCGTGGGCGATACCGCCGGCCAGGGTTCCTAAGGACTCCAGCTTCTGGGCCACACGCATGGCCTCTTCTGCGCGCTTCATCTCGGTAATATCCCAGATTATGCCGTCTATACGTTCCGGGGCACCCATACTGTCGCGCCGCAGAAGCCCGCGGGCCGCGAGGTGATGTGTGGAGCCGTCGGGCCAGACCGCGCGGTATTCCATCGAATACTGACCGCCGGTCTCCACCACCCGCGCCAGGGCGCTCTTGACCCTGCTCCTGTCAGCCGGGTGCAGCGCGGAAAAAAATTCCTCCGCCCGCCCGGTAAATGAGGCGTGATCCAAGCCCAGCAGCCGGCAGACCTGCTCGTCGAAATGGCGGCGGTTCTCTTTGATGTCCAGGTACCAGGTCCCCATGCGCGCGGAACGCAGCGCCAGGCCCAGCCGCTCGGCGGTGTCCCTAAGGCAGGCCTCTCCATTTTTGCGCGCGGTGATATCCTGCGCGTAGCCTTTCAGCACCGCCGGCTTGCCCGTCTCGTCTTTGACCAGTTCGGAGGCCTCGGCGTGAACCCAGTGCAGGCTGCCGTCCGGCCAGAGCACCCGGTACTCCAGCGGCGCCGGTTTGTTGGCCTCGATGACCTGGCGGTTAGAGGCCTCCACGGCGGCTTTGTCGTCCGGGTGGATGGCGCTCGCCAGCACATCGGCCAGGTTGCCGCCAAATCCGGTTTTATCTATACCGAAGATGGAATACATCTCGTCGGACCAACTGAGGAGGTTGGTCTTAATATCCCAGCGCCAGGTACCCAGTTTAGCCACCCGCAAGGCCCCAGAAAGGACTTTTTCCGCCTCTATACGGCCCTCGTAATCGTCCCGGGTTTCGGCCATAAGGCGGCGGTTGACGATAAGAAAAAGGCTGTAGGTCAGCAGGATCACAAGGCCGGAATAAAGAAGGAAAAGCGCGGTATCCGTGGGGCAGGGGTCGAAGAAGTCATGGGAATGCCGCCAAAAGAGCGCGGAAATTATGCGGGCCAGGCTGACCAGTATGAACGCGGAGAAGGTGTGAGCGGCCGCCCTCCCCAGGCGCCGCAGCCCGCTCGGGTAGGAGCGCAGCAGCACGATTATCCTGAGGCTGTAAAAAACGAGAAAAACGTTGAAGTTTATGTTGCGCGCCGGAAAGTCGGGGTCCAGAATGGAGAAGTAATAATGAATGGCCGCGAACAGGGCCAACGCGGCGATATTAAGCCGGTCCAGGGACGGGAATCCCGCAAAACTGGCCAGCCCGGAGTAAAGCAGCGCCACGCCGCCCAGCGCCAGCACGTTGGCGACGACCATCGACAGAAGGTCTGGGATCTGCCCGCGCAGCATTATCAGCACCATCCCGGCCAGCTGCAGCACGAAGGTCGCTACCCAGAATTCCAGGCCGCGATAACGCTCCCGGTTATTGCGCCACAACAGCCAGACGACAACGGTACAGACCAGGTGCGTCAGCAGCTGGCTGAAAAGCACGGTGCGTATATCCAGAAAATCCATACCGATATTCTCCCAGACCAGCGGCTAAAAGTCAACCGGAGCGGCTAAAAAAAACGGCCGGGCTGCCCCGGCCGTTCCCCAGGCGGTCGCCTGCGCCTTAATGCTTGCCGGTGCTGCCGAAGCCGCCTTCGCCGCGGGTGGTGGCGGCCAGTTCCGCGGTCTCGCGGAATTCGGCGTGCTTTACTTTGGCGAAGACCATCTGCGCCACTTTCTCGCCTTTCTTTATCTCGTAGGGGGTCTTGGGGTCGAGGTTCACCAGGATGACACCGACTTCGCCGCGGTAAGGGGCGTCCACGGTGCCGGGGGTGTTGAGCACGGAGATGCCGTGCTTGAGGGCGAGGCCGCTCTTGGGGCGCACCTGGCCTTCGTAACCTTCGGGGATGGCCATCTTGAGGCCGGTGGGCACCAGCACGCGCGCGCCGGGCTGCAGGGTGTGGTCGATAACAGAATACAGGTCCACGCCGGCGTCGCCGTGGTGGGCGTAGGCGGGCAATTTGGCCTCGGGATTTATTTTCTGTATCTCTATTTCCAGTTTTGACATTGTATTATCCTCTTACCTGGGTATTGGGCAGGTGCTTGAGCACTTCCTTGTGGATGTCCTGTAAAAGCTGCGGCGGGGTTTCCGGGAAATTCTCCAGGCGCTTGTCCAGCAGGCCGTCTTTGCGGGGCACGAACTTCTGCACGTAGTACTTGTGCGCCGGCGTGCCGGTGGCCTGTATGATATGGCGCGCCGCGGCCGCCATCTCCTGCACGGTGAGGAAGGAGATCTCCCCGTCGCCGCGCACTACCGGCGCCACCGTGGTGCGGAACTCGTAAACCGGGAACCGGGCCACCAGGCGCAGGCTTTCGTCCATGGCCGAGCAATGCCCCTCCACGCCGGCGGTCTCGGGCCAGAGGAACTTGGGACCTTTCACGTCCATGGCCACGTAGTCCACGAGTTTTCCGGCCAGCAGGCGCTCCAGCACTTTGGGATTGCTGCCGTTGGTGTCGAGCTTTACAGACAGCCCTTTGGCGCGCACCTTCTCGATGAAAGGGACGAGGTCCGGCTGCAGGGTGGGCTCGCCGCCGCAGATCACTACGCCGTTGACCCAGTCTTTTACGGTGTCGAGGTAGTCGAAGAACCCGGCGTCGCCGATATCTTTGGCGTTGGCCAGCAGGGGTGCGGCGTGGCAATGGGGACAGAGGTAATTGCAGCCGGGCGTAAAAGCCACCGCCGCTATCCGCCCCGGATAGTCAATAAGATTAAACCCTAAAGCCGCGCCTATTTTCATGTTTGGATAATTAAAGCACGAGATTCCCGGTCGGTGCTGCCACAGGGGGGCAGAACGCAAAAACAGGGTCGCTGCGGTGTCGCCTCGCTCCACCCGCACACCGTGCTCGCCCTTCCCTGTCTCGGCCCTCGCGCTATGCAAGCTCGGGCCTCCGACAGGGTTTTGCTAACCTGCCCCCCTGCGTCAGCCCCTCAGACATTTATTCACGTATGCGGATGACAAGGGGACAGGGTGAGCAAAACCCTCGCGGAGGCCGAGCCTTGCGCAGCGGCGAGGCCGAGTGGGGAGCGGCGGCCACGGTGTGGCCGACCGCGTGTTTTGCGTTCCTGTCCCCTTGGCGTCCGCTCGCCTACTTTACGGCGTAGGCGCCTTCCACCATCTTGTAGTATTCCACTTCCTTGCGGTGCACCGGCTTGCCGCGCTTGAACTCCAGCTCGTAGCGCGACGCGGTGCCGTTATTCTTGACGAGCACGGTGGGGATGGGGTCCAGCGGCACGTTCCAGCGGGCGGCCGTCAGGCGAGCCTCGGGCGTGGTCAGGTCGTGGAATTCCACCGGGATCTCCATGCCCTTTTCCTTCAGGGCCTTGGTCAGCGCCACCTTGGCCTCCTCGCACATGCCGCAGCCGGCCTTGCCGAACACCATCACTTTCTTGGACGGGTCCTTTTCGTGCAGCCAGCTCACCTTCGGGGAGAAGTCCGCGTAGTGGTGCGCCACGGCCTCACGGGCGCGGCTGATCTCCAGCTGGGAATCGTTCCAGCCGGGGAGGTTGGAGAAGTAACCGACGATCTTGGTGCGCTTGGTCATGTTCTCGCTGCCGCATTTGCCGCACTTGTCCTTGAAGCCGAAGTAGTTGGTATGGCAGCCGTTGCAGTGCGTGAACTCCGGGGACACGGTTACCTGGGAAGCCCTGGTATTGCGGTAGGTCTTCTCTATCAGCGTGCCGATGCTCTCCGGCGGGATCTGGCTCTCGCCGCAGTACACGTGGATGATGGAACCGGATTCTATCATGTCGTGGAACTTGCTCTGCAGTTCGATGCGGTCCAGGATGCTCACGTCCGCGCCGGGGTTGAGGTGGATGGAGTTGGTGTAGTACGGGGCCTTCACCAGGTCGCCCTTGATCACCTTCTTGGCCTCGGGGTAGCGGGCCATGTCGCCCTTGGCGAGCTTCTGCGTGGCCGATTCCGCCGGGGTTTCCTCCAGGGTCACCTTCAGGCCGGTCTGCGCCTTAAGATCGTTGATCTTGGTGTACATGTAGTCTATGACCTGCAGGCCGGTCTCGTAGGCGTCCTTGCCCTCATGCAGCTCTTTGCCGGTGAGGTACTGCACCACCTCGTTGAGGCCGATAAGGCCCATGATGTAGGTGGCCTTCTCCAGGTTCACGTAAGGCGTGCCGTCGTCCGAGGCCACGCCGAGCGAGCGCAGCGGGGAGCCGTCGGTGTCCAGCAGGGTCTGCGTGTAGGCCTTCTTCTCCAGGTGGGCGCGCATGGCTATGTCCATGGCGCGGCCGATCTGGTCCAGCGTGCCCTGCAGGGTCTTGCCTTTGAAGGCGGCCTGCGGCAGGTTGATGGTCACGTTCTGGAAACCCGTGAAGCGGATGTTCTCGGGGTGCTTGAGCAGGTACGGGTCGGTGACCTTTTCCTTGAGGCGGCAGCACTGGGCGAGCGTCGCCCCGGCGCCGTCGCGGTCGAACATGAAGTAAGTGGAGCCGTTCTTGGTGGCCAGGCGGCAGCCGTAGTCGTACACTTCGCGCTCGTCGGGGTTCTCCAGGGCTTCCTTGCTCACGTGCAGGTCGCACTTGGGGAAGGCGAACTGGATGCCGTACTTGTCGCCGTCCTCCCATACCTTCATGAGCTCGATGGCGAACTCCTGCGAGGTCTTCACCATGCGGGGGTCGCCATAGGTGATGAACTTGCGGCCGTCGGCGGGATGCACCACGTCGCCGTTGCGGCTGTCGCCGTCCACACCCTTGAAGCGCGGCGCCTCGTCCACCAGCTCTATATTGCCGGCGGCGTCTTCCAGCATGTACTTGCCGCCGGGGCCCATGGCCGGCACATTGTGCATATACTGCGGCACGCCGGTGTGGATGTTAAAGTCTATGAACAGCGTCTGGCCGCCGCGGCTGAACGCGTTCTGGCTGGCGGAGAAGATGAGGTTCTGGGCTATCTGGCGCATTTCCCGGCGGGAATGCTTGGAGAGCACGCGCACCTCGCCGGTCTTCTTGAAGTAGGGGACCGGGGTGCCGTCCTGCAGGCTGACGGAGCCAGCCTCCACCATGGCTTCCAGCGCGTCTTTCTTCAGGCGCACGGGCTTGCCTTCCAGCTCGCCTTCCACCATCACCTCGGGGCAGTTGAGCATGGGCGCGTAGAGGATGTTGAGGAAGCCGAACCCCAGCGCCCCGGCGTAGCGGCTCTGCATGGCCGCCAGGAAAGTCTGGATATGGCCGTTGAGCACCATGGCGGACTTGGCCGGGCGGCTCTTGTTCTGCAGGTTGGACACGATCTTGTCCAGGCCGTACTTCTTTATATATTCCACGGAATGGGAAGAGCAGTACACGCGCTGGGGGTAGCCCAGGTCGTGGATGTGCACCATGCCGTTGTTGTGGGCCTGCGCCACTTCCTCGCTGAACACCTTGCGCAGGTTGTACTGCTTCAGCACGTATTCCGCTATGCCCAGGTTCACGGCCTCGGGGTTATTGGTGGTGATGTTGGAGTTTTCCTTGCTGTTGCCTATCACCAGGCTCTCCACGGTGGAGATGGGCATGGCCAGCGCCGAGTTCTTGAGCGGGATGCCCATCATGGACAGGTGGGATTCCGCTATGCGGCGCAGGAACTGCGTGTCGTAGCTCTTGGTGCCGTACTTCTCGGAGAGCTCGTAGGCGTTGTTCTCGGTCTCCTTGGCTATCATGGCGGCCAGGTCCGGGGTCAGCGCGTATTCCTTCTCCAGGGCCTCGGCCAGCTTCTTGCGGGAGAAAGGCTCTATGGTCTCGTTGGTGATGCTCTGCACCAGCAGCATCTGGTCGGTGATGTCGGCCTTGCCGGCCTTCTTCTTGACGGTCAGGCCGCTGCGGCGCACGCGGTTGCGGTCCAGGGCGTAAAATTCGAACTTGTCGGCGGTGCGGTCGAACTTCTTCTCGCGCAGCACGGTAACGCACATGGCGTTGGAATCGTCCACGGTGGGAATGGCGCCCTTAAGGGTAAATTCGGTATTGAGCCGGCGGGCCACTTCGTTGGCCACGTCCACGGCCTTGTCTTCGTCGCGGCCGCCCAGGGTAAGGGCCGCCTTGGAGATGGCGGTCTTTATCTTGTCCAGGTTGAAAGGCGCCACTTTGCCGTCACGCTTCTTGATCACTTTCGGAAAAAATTCGTTCATTTTATGTCTTGTCCCCTCTTAAATTTCTGATTTCACTTCTTAATGGATTTTATCTCTTTCTCGAAATCCGTCACGTCCTCGAAATCCTTGTAGATGGACGCGAACCGGATATACGCGACTTTGTCGAGCTTCTTGAGTTTCTTGGCCACCAGCTCCCCTATCAGGCCGCTGGGGATCTCGTATTTATCCTCGCTCCTCAAGACCGCTTCGATCTCACTGCCCGCCTCCTCCATTTTCTCCATGCTGACGTCCCGCTTCTGGCAGGACTTCACTATGCCGTTCATCAGCTTGTCGCGCAGGAAACTTTCGCGCCGGCCGTCCTTCTTGATGACGACCAGCGGGTGGGATTCTATGCGCTCGTAGGTGGTGAACCGCTTCTCGCACTTTTCGCATTCGCGCCGGCGCCGTATTTCAAAGGCTTCGGACGAGTCACGGCTGTCCGTCACCTTGGTATCTTCGGCTCCGCAGAATGGGCATTTCATCTTTTCTTTTTTCCCTGTTCACGAGGGCCGAAAGGCCCTCCGGGCGTGGCCGGTACTATACTATCCTCGGCACTCGCCAGACTACTATACATTGTGCTTTAAACTGCCCCCGCCACTATTAGTAGTAGTGCGGATATTTTACACCATATGGGATTTTTTATGCAAATTTCAGGCCGTTTTTCATTGGTAAAAATTAATGTTGACATAAAACACGGCAAATACAGCGCTCCGCGCGCGCGCAAAAAGCGGCCGGCGCGCGGCCTGTGACTTTGGGCACATGTAACCGGCTGAGCATGGATAAAAGGCCCCCCGGAGGGTAGACTATCTGGTGACGGCGTCCGCGGGTCATTATTCATCTATTATCCCGGGGATACGGCGTCAAGGAGGCAGTATGAAAGACAAGGCGAGGCAGGGGTTCACCCTGATAGAGCTGATGATAGTGGTGGCGATCATAGGTATCCTGGCGGCCATAGCGATACCCAAGTTCGCCGACCTCATCAACAAGTCAAAAGAGGGCGCTACCAAAGGCGCGCTCTCTTCGGTCAGGAGCGCGCTGCAGGTGTACTACGGCGACAACGAGGGCTGGTTCCCGACGGACACCCTGGCGATACTGACGGCCAACGCCAAGTACATCAATGAGATACCGGCGGCGAAGCTGCCGACCACCGGGCACGCGGACAGCCGCGACGTGGTGACGGCGGTGGACGAGACCGGCGGCTGGGCTTACTACAACGACCCGGCCAGCAGCGCCCTGTGGGGCACGTTCGTGGCGAACTGCACCCATGAAGACATCAAAGGCCAGGGGATAACAGGGACCCAGGCCACGTGGTCCACCTTCTAACAGGAGGAAAGGAGAAAAAAAGACCCCGCGCCGTAAGCGCGGGGTCTTTTTTGCGGGAGCGCCCGGGTCAGAACCTGTAAGTCAAGTCGGCTCCGTACCGCGCCCCTATCTTTTCTCCTCCGGCGTCGGGGTGTATCTCGTAATGGCGGTTGTCCAGGAGATTGAACGCGGTCAGCCCGGCCTCCAGTCCCTCCAGCCTCCCCGGGAATTTGTAGCCGGCCCGGGCGTTGAGCAGCAGGTAGCTGCCCACGCTGTCTCCGCCGTCCGAGTTCCACCAGGTCTTCCCGGCCCAATAGGCCCAAAGCATGCCGGCCATGGCGCCGTCGTCGTAGCGCAGGCCGCCGGCGCTCTTGTAGCGCGGGGAATTGCGCATTTTAGTGGCCTCGCCCTTGCTGGCGTTGAAATAGGAATAAGAGGCGAAGCCGCTGGCGCCGCCGCGGATATGCAGATCTACCCTGGCCTCCGCCCCGAAGGCCCTGGCCTTATCCCTGTTGGCCCAGGACTGGTCCACGCTGATATCCGGAGCGGCAGGAGTAACGGCCTCGTCCGCATAGCCGATCATGTTTTTCATCCTGTAAGCGTAAATGGTGACGCTGGTCTTGACCCTGCCGTATTCGCCCCTGTGCGCCGCCTCCACCGATTCTATCTTCTCCGGGTCTATGTCCCGGTTGCCGCGCAGGTTGTAGATCAGGTTCCCGGTGTACCCGCCGCCGGTGGTGAGGCCGGGAATGCTGTTGTCATAGGCGCTGACGCGCGTGTAATCCATGTAATTTTCCAGGAGCGTGGGATTGCGGAACGCTTCCCCCGCGGAAACACGGAACACGTTGCCTTGGTCGGGCAGGAAAGAAACGCTGGCCTTGGGGGAGAAGACGCTGCCTGCCAGCGGGTGACGGTCCAACCGGCCGCTCAGCGCCAGGCTCCAGCGCTCGCCCGGCTCCCAGGTATCTTCCAGGAACAGGGAGTACATGTTCTGCGAGTGCAGGCCCGCGGGGAACAGATCGCCGCGCAGCGTGTTGCGCCTGTACTCCGCGCCGGCGGTGGCGCGGTTGCCTTCGCCCAAGGGCAGCGAATACTCAGCCTGCAGGTCATAAGTGTCGGAATTCAGCGAGGCCTCTTCGCCGGGCGAGAACTCCCGCAGCCGGGAGTTGTTCTGGTTCCAGAAAAACCGGGTCTTGAGCCCTTCCAGGGCGTAATCAGCGCGCAGGTAGGCCGCGCGCGAGACCGGCAGGCTCTCTTCGGGCGTCAGCAAGGTCATCTCGTTGCTGAGCCTGGAAACGCCGCCGGACACGCTTACCCTGCTCTCAGGCCGGGCCGAATACTCCGCCAGGAAATTAGCCTTGGAAACCCGCGACCCTAGGCGGCCGGCGTCCTCGAACCTGTTCATGGTGCGGTGCTCGCCGCCGACCTTGTAACCGAGGGCGCCGAGTTTTTTGCCATAAAGGAAAGCGCCGGAAGCCGAAGCCCGGTTCCCGGCGGAGGCGGTCAGCGCGGCCCCGTTTATCTTCTCCGGGGACTTGGTGATGATGTTAACGACGCCCTGCAGGGCGCTGGCGCCGTAAAGGGCGGAAAAAGGCCCCTCCACTATCTCTATGCGGTCTATTTCCAGCAGGCTGACCGGGATGCTCTCCCAAAGGACCATCCCGTAAAAGTCCTGCAGGACGGTCTTGCCGTCCAGCAGCACCAGCACCCGGTTGCTGAGGCTCTGGTTGAAGCCCCGGATGGCCACGTCACCCTGGCCGGTGCGGGTCTCTATCACGTCCACCCCTGGCGCCAGCCGCAG
This sequence comes from Elusimicrobiales bacterium, assembly GCA_023701245.1. Taxonomy (GTDB): domain Bacteria; phylum Elusimicrobiota; class Elusimicrobia; order Elusimicrobiales; family UBA9959; genus UBA9959. Next base: position 31,947 of record JAMPXK010000007.1, read on the forward strand.
GACGTCCCACAGCGTGCGGGCCCCGGAGAGGCGGATATCGTCGGCGGTTATCACGGACACCGAAGCCGGCGCTTTGGCCTGGGAGGTGGGAAAGAAGGTGGCCGTCAGGAACTTGGCCTCCTCGCGGAAGAACTCCAGGTCGTCATCATAGGTTCCGGCCGCGACCGGTCCGGCGCAAAGCAGGCAGCCCAGGAAAGCAAGCAAGAACGTGTTTGTCATAATGTTCGGTCTTACTTGATTATATTATAAACGGGAGGCGCCGCTTAAGAAAGGTCTATCAGGTTCCAGCGGGCGGCGTAAAGGTCGCGCAGCTTAAGGCGCAGGCGGGCGTTTTCGGGCTTTACCAGGTCCGGGTCTTCGGCCAGCAGCCGCTCGCGGTCCGCTATCGCCAGCTCCAGGATATCCTTGTCCCGGGACATGTCCGCCAGCTTGAAATCCATGTCGCCGTGCTGGCGCACCCCCAGGATCTCGCCGGCGCCGCGGATGTAGATGTCCTTTTCGCTCAGCTCGAAACCGTTGGCCGTCTGCACCATGGCCCGCAGCCGTTCGGAGGCGTCGCCGGAGCGCGCGTGCGGCACCAGCAGGCAGCGCGAATCCCACCGGCCGCGCCCCACCCGGCCGCGCAGCTGGTGCAGGCTCGCCAGGCCGTAGCGCTCGGCGTTGTTTATCACCATCAGCGTGGCGTTGGGCACGTCTATGCCCACCTCTATCACCTGCGTCGCCACCAGGACGTCGGTGCGCCCGGCCGCGAAATCTTCCATCACCTTTTTCTTCAGTTCCCCCGGCATGCGGCCATGCAGCATATCCACCCGGCGCCCGCGGAAAAAAGCCCGCAGCCGCTCGAATTCCGACTTCACCGACTTCAGGTCGGCTTCGGCGGTCTCCTCGATGACCGGGTAGACCACGTAAACCTGCCTCCCCTTGGCGACCTCGTCCGCGGCGGCCTGGAGCGCCACGTCCTCGGTGGCCTCCGCGGTCTTTACCGGGCGCCGGCCGGGCGGCATTTCCTTTATGACGGAAAGGTCCAGGTCCCCGTACAGGGCCAGGAACAGCGTGCGGGGAATGGGCGTGGCCGTCATTATCAGCATGTCCGCGCGGTCGCCCTTGGCCCGCAGGGCGGCGCGCTGGCGCACCCCGAAGCGGTGCTGCTCGTCTATGACCACCAGGCGCAGGTTGCCGAACTTCACGCCCTCGCCCATTACGGCGTGGGTGCCCAGGAGGATGTCTATCTTCCCCGCGGCCAGGTCGGCCAGTATTTTTTTCTTTTCGGCGGCCTTCACGCGGCCCGTCAGCAGCGCCACGCGCACCCCGAGTCCTCTGAGGAAGCGCTCGAAAGTGAGGAAATGCTGCTCGGCCAGGATCTCGGTAGGCGCGGCGAACGCGCTCTGCCCGCCGTTCTCGGCCGCCAGCAGCATGGCGCTGAGCGCCACCACCGTCTTGCCGGACCCCACGTCGCCTTCCAGCAGGCGCGCCATGGGGGTGGGGCCCTGCATATCGGCGAAGATCTCGTTTATGGCGTGCGCCTGGGCGCCGGTAAGGGCGAAGCCCAGGTTGTCGCGGAAAGGCGTAAGCAGGGTCTTCTTCACCTCGTAGGAAAAACCCTTGGTCACGCCGCGGGTCTGGCGCTTTTTAATGGCCCAGGCCAGCGTCAGCAGCAGCAGTTCCTCGTAGATGAAGCGGCGGCGGGCCTGCTCCAGTTCGAAGTTGTTCTCCGGGAAATGGATGCCCCGGGCGGCCAGGTCCCGGGCGGCCAGGCCCCGCCGCAGCACCAGCTCCGGCGGCAGGAAATCGGCCACGGCCTCGTGGCCGGCCAGGACCGCCTCGTAGGCGGCCTCGCGCATGAACCGCGCGGTCAGGCCCTCGGTCAGCGGGTACACCGGCACTATCCGTCCCACGTGCATTTTCAGCGCGCGGGCGTCGTCGTCGCCGTAATATTCGTCCGCGCGCAGGCGGCTCAGGAACAGCGGGTCTTCGGGGGTGCCGGTGACCCAGACCGTGCGCCCTTCCCGCAGGTCCTTGCGCAGCGTCGCAAAAACGTCGAAGCGCGGGCTGTGCCGCTTGAAGAAGCTGGCCTCCGCCTCACCGTAGGGGGTCTCCAGCACGACCTTGAAGATGCGCAGGCCGCTGCCGGTGTAAAGGTCGCGGACCGATCTTATCTTCCCCCTGACGACGGGAGAGTCCTCCAGGAACGGCAGGGGCTCCTTGCGGCCGGGCAGGCGGCGGTCCTCCCATTTGCGGGGGAAATAGAACAGCAGGTCGTCCAGCGTTCCGATGCCGAGGCGCGAAAAAAGCTCCGCTTTTTTGGGGCCGACGCCCTTCAGGAATTGTATGGAAGGCATGTTTTTTACCGCAAACCTATTATATTATTTCCCGCGCCCGTCGTAAAAAGCAGCCAGGCAGGTTTGAGCGCCTTTTGAGGCGGATTTGAGCGATTCTTGAACGCTCTTTGTTATACTTTCTATGTAGCAAAACGTTCTTTAAAAAACAGATCCCCAGCGTTGTAGGTGCGCCCCCCTAACCCAAACCCCCAAGACTCGGGGCTTCGGCCCCGTGCTCTATGCATCTGCAGCGCTGGCTTTTTAAAAGCCCCGCCGGGCTACAACAGTTAAGACTCCACTCGTAAGGCATACTGTACCTCTCCCCAGAACGTCCCGGCGGGGCGCTTTTTTTTATTATAATCAGGATTATGAAGGAAAGAGCGCTCATAGTCGACGACGACCCCGAACTGCTGGGGATCCTCCGCAAATACCTGGAGAACCACGGACTGGAGACCATCAGCGCCGCCAACGGCGCCGAGGCTCTGGCCGCCGCCCCCTCCCGCCGCCCCGACATCATCATAACGGACGTGGAAATGCCCCGCATGGACGGGTTCACCCTCTGCCGCCGCATCAAGGACAACAAGGCCCTGGCGGACATCCCCGTCATCATCATGACCGGCAAGAAGGTGACCGAAGCCGACCACGTGGCCGGCTACGGCTACGGCGCCGACGACTACGTGGTAAAACCATTTTCCTACGCGGTGCTGCTGGCCAAGATCAAGGCCATGCTGCGGCGGGCCGCGCGCGGCAGGAAGAAAGAGGCGGTCAAGAAGAAGGGAGACCTGGAAGTCAACCTGGAGGCCAGGACCATAAAGATAAAGGGCCGCCCGGTAAAACTCACCTCCAAGGAATTCGACCTGCTCAATACCCTCACTTCCAACCCCGGCCGGGTGCTCAGCCTCAACAGCCTGCTGGAAGCGGTCTGGGGCTACAACACCGCCGACTACAACGACCCCCACACGGTGGAGGTCCACGTGTCCAACCTGCGCCGCAAGATCGGCGCCTTCGGCAAACGCATCAAGGCCGTACCGGGCCACGGCTACAAGTTCGAATAAGGGCGCCCCGGCCTTCTTTTGTATAATTACCCCGACGGGGTTTGGCTTTAACATGAAAAGATCCGGCGTAAAAAGTCAGGACAAAGCGGCTTTTGGAAATATCCTCCAGGCCATGCTGCTCACCGCTTTTTCGCCGGACAATTTCGACCCTTTCCTTAAAAAGATAGCCGCCCTGCTCTCCGGGCCGGAAGGCCTGGGGGCCGGCGCCAAGGTGGCCGTGCTGCTGAAAGGCGAGAACGGCAGGCCGCTGCGCTGCGCCGCCGCCGGGTTCTCCAAAGGAGCGCTGGCGCAGCTGGCCGGCGGGGCCCGGCTCCACGCCGCCGGCGGCCGCTTCTTTTCCGCGCCCGTTTGCGCCGGCAACGCCAAGGTAGGCCGCCTGGCGGCCCTGCTGCCCGCCCCCCCTGAAAACCCCCAGGCGGCGGCAGGCATGCTGGAAATGGCGGCCAAGGTGGTAGGCGCGCGCCTGACAGGGGAAAAGCGCGACGCGGAGCTGAACGCGGAAAAGGATATCGCGGACTCGGTAAAGCACGTGGAAGAACTCTACCTGGCCTTTCCCGGCATCTCCATAGAGGAGATCTCCCGGGCGGTGCTGGACGAGGCCCGCCGCCTCACCGGCAGCGCTTTCGGTTTCGCGGCCATGATAGACCCTGGGACCGGCTTCATGAACGTGGCGTCCATGACCACGGAAACCTGGGACGTCTGCCGCATGAAGGAAAAGCCGGTGATCTTCAAAGAATTCACCGGGCTCTGGGGCTGGGTGCTCAAACACAAGAAACCCCTGCTCTCCAACAAGGCGGGCAAGGACCGCCGCTCCTCCGGCACCCCGCGCGGCCACATAAAAATAGATAAATTCCTGGCCGTGCCCGCCATGTCGGGCAGGAAGCTCCTGGGCATCCTGGGCCTGGCCAATCCCGGGGCAGATTACGGCCCGGCGGACCTGGACGCCGCCCAGAAACTGGCCCGGGTCTACGCCATCATCCTCCAGCGCAAGCTGGCGGAAGACCGCCAGCGCGAAGAGGACAGCCGCTTCAAGGCCATTATCGCCTCCTCCAAGGACATCATCTACACCGCCAATCTGAAAGGCCAGATCACCTATATCAGCCCCCAGGCGCGCGAATACGGCTACGAACCGGAGGAACTGCTGGGGCGCGGCGTAGTCCAGATGGCGCACCCGGAAGACCAGGATTTCGTGATAAAGGCCTTCGCCAACGCCGTGAGCACGGGCCGCACGCTGCCCATCCTCCCGTACCGGATCCGCAAGAAGGACAACACCTATTTTTACGCCGAGCAGAAGAGCGGCATAGTGACCCGCAACGGGGCCCCGCTCTACATCACCGGGGTCATCCGCGACGTCACGGAGCAGAAAAAGACGGACCTGCTGCTCAAGGAGAACGAAGCCCTGCTGCGCATGGTCTTCGACACGGCCAAGGACGCCATCTTCATAAAGGACATGAACGGGATGTACGTAAAGGTCAACAAGGCCTGCGCCGACATCTTCGGGCTGACCCCGGAGCAGATGCTCTACAAGCGCGACAGCGAACTTTTCGAACCGGAGGCGGCGGCCGAGATCTTCAAGGACGATTCGGACGTGGTCCTGAGCGGTAAAACGCTGCTGCTCAACAAGGTGCGCCGGCTGCCGGCCGGCACCCTGCACCTGAGCGTGGTGAAGACGCCCCTGCGCGATATCCGCGGCCGGATCATAGGCGTGCTGGGCATCTCGCGCGACATCAGCGAACTCAAGAAGATGGAGCGCGAACTCGCCATCTCCACCGCGGCCGCGGCCGTCAGCAAGGTGGCCCGCCCCATGGCCCACGATTTCAACAACGCGCTGGCGGCCATAAACGGCTACGCCACGCTGATAGAGGACGGCCTTACGGAGACCAGCCCCATCAAGACCGAGATCGCGCAGATCATCAAGGCCGTAAAGCGCGCCGCGGAACTCACTTCCAAGTTCCAGGATTTCGCGCGCAATCCCAAACTGGAAGAACACGGGGGCGGTAATGTCTAAAAAGATCCTGCTGGTGGACGACGACAGGAAGATGCTGGAAGTGATGCGGCGCTACCTGGAGAACCACGACTACACGGTGATCTTCACCGACAACGGGTCCGAGGCCCTCATCATCGCCAGGGATTCCCGGCCCGACGCCGTGATCACCGACGTGGCGCTGCCGGGGCTGGACGGCTTCTCGCTGTGCAAGGCGCTCAAAGGCTCGCCGGAAACCGCCGCCATCCCGGTCATAATCATCTCCGGGGACCGCACCGAGGACGAGGACGTGGTGGAAGGCTACGGCCGGGGCGCGGACGACTACCTGACCAAGCCTTTCGCTTTTCCCGTGCTGGCCGCCAAGCTCAACGCCGTGATGCGCCGCTACGAGGCGGCCGGCGCCGGCGGCCGGATAAAGGAGCAGGGCGTGGAGCTGGACCCGGGCGCGCGCGCCGTGAAGGTGGCCGGCAAGCCGGTACAGCTGACCCGCAAGGAATTCGACCTGCTCACCCTGCTGCTGGAGAAAAAGGGCCGCGTACTGGGCGTGCCCTACATCCTGGAAACGGTCTGGGGCTACGACCTGGCCAATTACGACAACCCGCACACGGTGGAAACGCACGTTTCCTCCCTGCGCAAGAAACTCGGGACAAAACTGGCCGGGCGCATCGCCAGCGTCACCGGGCACGGCTACAAGTTCGAATAGCGGGGACCCTTATGGCAAAACTCATACCGGACAAGGCCAAGATGACCGCCGTAGGGCGGCTGGCCGGCGGCGTGGCCCACGACATGAACAATATCCTGGGGGCCATAGAAGGCTACGCCAGCCTGATGGGCACCACCCTCAAGCAGGACGACCCCATGAAACAGGACCTGGAGGAGATCCGCAAGGCCGTGGTCCGGGCCACCGCCCTTACCCGGCAGCTTTTCGCCTTCGGCCTGCGCTACCCCGCCCAGACCAGGAGCAGCGACGCCGCGGCGGCGGTTGAAACCCTCAAGAAGGACGCGGCCGCGCTGGCGGCCAGGGGGATAACCCTGACCGTGGACGCCGCCCCGGGCCTGCCGCCCGTGACCGGCGACCAGGCCCAGCTGGAGCTGGCCCTGGCCCACCTGCTCTCCAATGCCCGGGACGCCATGCCCTCCGGGGGTTCCGTAACCGTAACGCTGCGCCAGGCGCCGCCGGCCGCGGACGGGGCGCGCTTTGTGGAGATCTCGGTGACCGACACCGGCACCGGCATTACCCCGGAGACCATGCAGTATCTTTTCGAGCCCTTTTTCACCACCAAGGAACGGGGCCGGGGCGCCGGCCTGGGCCTGCCCACGGTCTACGGCATGGCCAAACAGCGCGGCGGCTGGGTGGAAGCCGAAAGCGAGCCCGGCCGCGGGGCCAGGTTCTCCGTCTTCCTCCCGGAAGCCCCTCATAAGACTTGAGGAATATCTGAGCCCTTCCTGAACTATCCCGTAGCTCCCCCTCCTATACTATTAGTGTAGCCAAGGGGGAGTTATGAAAACCATATTTAAAACCTTCACCGTGCAGAGCCTGGCGCTGGCCTTCTTTTCGGCCGCCTGCTTTGCGGCGGACTACAACGGCCTGGCCCTGGGGCTGGCCGCTGCCGCCAGGGAGAACGGCATCTCCCGCGTGCTGCTGGGCTCTTTCTCGGCGGCCGCCGGCGCCGAAAGCGAAGCCGGCTACGCCCTGGAGAAGACCGCCGCCGGGCTCGCCCTGCAGCGGGACCTGACGGTCATGGACCAGGAATCCCTGCAGGCCTACACCGGCTCCCGGGAAGGCTGGCTCAAGCAGCTGCCCTCTAAAATGCGCCCCCAGGGTTTCATAAAAGGCGCCGTCTTCCAGGACGGCGACAGCGTGAGCGTGATGATAAAGCTGGTGGACGCCCGCAGCGGCCGGGTGCTCCGCGCCGTGGAGCTCAGGTCCGCGGCCCGCTTCAACCCGGCCCCGCAGGCCGAACTGCCCGGCCTGAACTGGGGAGACCTGCCCCCCGTGCCCGAGGCGCCCAAGGACCTGCGCGACGCCCTTAACGAAGGCGACAGCTGCCAGGCCTCTTACCGGCACATGAACCGCCTTAACGAAGCCGCCGTGGACCTGAAAGCCCGCTACTGGGCCCGCAAGATGAAGCAGCCCGGCTTCGCGGCCGGCAGCCTGAGCCGCAACCCCGGCAGCGAGATCCGCGACAGCCAGGTAAAGCAGAAGTTCTACGAACTGCTGAGCAAGTATTACGGCCAGGAGGAAGTTCCGGCGCTGCCCGAAGCCCGCCAGCGGCAGCTGGAGGACTTCATGGACAAAGAGAAGTCCGTGATCGACAGATGCGGGATAAATTAAGGGTTTGGGGCGAAGGGGCCAGGGGGAGTTATGAACAGGAAACTTTTAATAGCGGATGACGACAAGGCGTTCCAGAAGATCATCGCGCGGGCTTTCGAAGGCACGGACTGGGAAGTGACCAGCGCCGATGACGGCGTGACCGCCCTGGAGCGCATAGCGGCCCAGGCGCCCGACGTTATCCTGCTGGACCTGAACATGCCCCGCCTGGGCGGCCGGGAACTGCTGGCCCGCATCCGCAAGGACGCCCGCCTGGCCCTCATCCCCGTGATCATAATCAGCGGCGACAACAGCCCCCAGGAGCAGGCGGCCGAGTTCGGCCTGGGCGCCGACGACTTCATCTCCAAACCTTTCAGCACCCTGGAACTGACCTCCCGGGTGGAAAGCGCCAGCCGCAGGACGCGCAGGATGCTGGCCGCCAACCCGCTGACCTTCCTGCCGGGCGGCCCGGCCATAGAGGAGGAGGTTTCCCACCGCATCAAGACCGGCCTGCCCCTGGGCTTCTTCTATATCGATATCGACAACTTCAAGGCCTACAACGACAATTACGGCTACCTCAACGGCGACAACGCCATCAAGCAGGCCGCCGCCCTGTTCACAGAGATCCAGAACGAGTTCGCCTCGGAGAACGTGTTCGTGGGACACGTAGGCGGCGACGACTTCGTGATGATGTCCGACCCCGGGCGGGCCGAGGAGATCGCCAAACTTATAGCGACCAGGTTCGACGCCCTGGCCCCCAGGCTCTACAACAAAGAGGACCGGGAGCGCGGCTACACCTCCTCCAAGGACCGCATGGGCAATGTCCGCCAGTTCCCGCTGATGTCGCTCACCATAGCCGTGGCCACCAACGAAAAACGCAGCCTGGACCATTACGCCAAGATAGTGGACATAGCTTCGGAGATCAAGAAATACCTGAAAGGCCTGAAGAACCGCACCGGCAGCGTCTACCTTAAAGACCGCAGGCTGGACTAAGCCGCCGGTTTTTATAATATAATCTAGGCACAAGTTATGGCCAAGATACTTATTATAGACGACGACGGGATAGTGCGCGACGCGCTGACGGTATTCTTCACGCGCGCCGGGCACCAGGTCTTTTCCGCGGCCGACGGCGGCAACGGCGTGCTGCTGTTCAAGAACGTCGGTCCGGACCTGGTGGTGCTGGACCGCGACATGCCGGTCAAGACCGGTTCCGTGGTCTTTAAAGAGATCCGGGAAATCTCTAAAGGCACTCCGGTGATAATCCTGACCGGCTACGACGCCCCTGAAGACGCCGAAGCCTACCTGCGCGACGGAGCCGCGTCCTTTCTCTCCAAGGGCGACGGGCTTTCCGTAGTGCTGGACGCGGTGGACAAACTGCTGGGCCGCCAGCGCCCGCGCCAGGAAACGGCCGCCTCCGCCCGGCAGCCGGTAAAACCCGCCCAGGCGGGATCGAGAGGCCTGCTGCTGGCCGCCGACGACGACCCCGCCATCCTCAACATTCTCAAGCGCTTTCTCACTTCGCTCGGGTTCGAAGTGATAACGGCCGAGGACGGGACCCGCACCGTGGCCCTGGCCCGCGAACGCCGGCCCGATATCATACTGCTGGACATCCTCATGCCCGGCAAGGACGGCATAGAGGTGCTCAAGGACCTGCGGCCGGAGATGCCCGGCACCGGCTTTATCATGATAACCGGCAACGAGGACGAGGACGTGGCCAAGGCCTGCCTGAACCTGGGCGCTTTCGATTACATCGAGAAGCCGGTGAACCTGGACCTGCTGGGCAATATCCTGAAAGCCCGCATGCTGATACAGCGCTCCCAGGGCTGACGCCCCGCCGGCAAATAAAAAGCCCGCCTCCAGGCGGGCTTTTTTTGCGCCTCTCCCGGGCGGGTCAGGCCCGCTCCCCCCGCTTCGCGGCCAGGGCGGCCAGTTCAGCCGTTTCTTTTTTTGACAGGTTAAGCCCGGCCAGGAATTCCGCCCCGGCGGGGCCCATCAGCGCGGCCACGCCGGCCAGGCGCGGGCGGCCGGGCGGCAGGGCCAGGAGCGCGGGCCCGAAAGCGAAAGCCGGGTGCAGGAACGCCAGCGCCCCCAGGTCCTTGAGCAGCCCCAGCGCCGGCAGCGGGTCGGCCTCTGAAAGTATTTTCACCAGTTCGTTGCGCAGGCGCTCCCGGCTTAAAAGGCCCGGCAGGCCGTCTTTGACCGCCGCCAGCGCCAGCTCCAGCGTGCCGCCTTCCAGCCGCCAGCCGAAGCGCCCCGCGAAACGGGCCGCCCGGTAAACGCGGGTGGGATCGTCCTGGAAACTTTTAGCGTGCAGGACGCGCAGCGCGCCGGCCGCCAGGTCTTCCAGGCCTTTATAAGGGTCCAGCAGCGAAAATTTTTCCGGGCCGTTAAGGCGCACGGCCATGGCGTTGCAGGCGAAGTCGCGGCGCCCCAGGTCTTCGGCCGCGGACAGCGCCTGGGAAACTTCCGGCAGCGCGGCCGGCCGGGGATAGGTCTCCTTGCGGAACCTGGCGAAGTCCAGGCGGCGGCCGGTCCCGTCGAAGAACCGCACGGTGAGGAAGGGCGAGAATTTTTTATGCGTGCCGCCGTACTCCCGCTCCAGGCCGGCCACCAGCGGAGCGGGGTCCCCGCTCACCAGGAAATCTATGTCCGCGCTGGCGCGGCCCAGCGCCCAGTCCCGCGCGCAGCCGCCCACGGCGTAAAGCTCCAGCCCGGCCGCGTCGGCCAGGGCGGCCGCCTGTTCCAGCAGGGGCAGGTCGTTGAGCGGGCGCAGCAGCATCAGATCTTTACGAAGGGGAGGGTGTCTTCCTTGCCGGCCTTAAGGACGTCCACCAGCTTCTTCAGCCGGGGCAAAGCGTCGTTCCTGGCGTACAAGGCCTCGGCGGCCTTCAGGGCCGCGGCGCGGCCGAACAGGCCGGTCGGCATAGGGAGAGTGAAAGGGATGTCCAGCTCGCGGGCGGCTACCGGGTTCACGGGCAGCAGCTTCAGGCCTTCCTCGCGCGCCATGAACTCCATCACTTCGGTCTCTTCTTCGCGGTCCCGGTCGTTCTCCAGCCTGGCCGTCAGTTGGCCGAGGCCGAAAAGATAGAGCGGCGCCGCCGTCAGGCCCTGCCCGGAGAAGAGGGAGGCCTTCAGGGGCTCGTAATCGGCGTTCATGCGCGCCACCCACTTTTCTTTTTCCTTCTCGTAGGCCTCGGGCATGACGAAAGCCAGCAGGTCCCGCTGCGGGTCGATGTAGAGGAAAGGCTCTTCGTGCTGCAGCATCTCCTCGCACTGGGGACAGACCAGCAGGTCGAACTCTCCGCTGAGGATAAGTTCCTTCACGTCGTGGTCGCGGTCCCCGCGGACCACGGTCCAGAAGTCCGCGTCGAAACTTTCCCCGCAGTGCGGGCACTCTACCCTGAAGACGCCTTTCGTGGCCATGTTACAGGCCCACTTCCCGGTTGAAGGCCTCTATCAGGCGGTCATACTCTTCCGCCATGGCGAAGGACTCGTCCCAGAAGGCCGGGTCCCAGAGGCGGCGCAGGTCTTCGGAGGTGCGGCCCTGCTGCTCCACCCAGGTGAAGTACTTGAGGTTGTGCACGGCTTTGCGGTCGGTGTAGGTGAGCTCCTTGAGGTAGTTCACGCTCTCGCCCAGCAGGCGGCGCTCCAAGTCCACCAGCGCGTTCTCGCGGGTGTACTTGCCCATTTCCTTTTCCATTTCCTTGAGGCGGGAACCGTAGAGGTCCATGGAATCGGTGAACACGGTGACGATGACGTCGTCTTTGCCCATTTCGTAGTACTTGGCGGTCTTGATGGCGCTGAGCAGGTTGGAGATGCCGGAGAAACCGAGCAGGGCGAGCTTCTCGATAACGTCCTTCTTCACGCCGTACTCGGCCAGCACTTTTTTACCCTCGGGCTCGTTGAAGAGGCGGGCTATGCGCACGCAGGCCTCGTCGTCGATGGCGGTGACCACGTCGGTGTTGCGCACGTTATGCACCCACGGGATGTGCTTGTCGCCTATGCCCTCTATGCGGTGCTCGCCGAAGCCGTTATTGAGGATGGTGGGGCACTGCAGGGCCTCGGAGGCGGTGATCTTCATGCCGGGGAACTTCTTCTTGAGGTAGTCGCCCGCGCCTATGGTGCCGGCCGACCCAGTGGCGGAAGTGAAGGCCGCCAGGCGGCTCTTCGGGCCCTTTATGGCATTGAAGGCCTCTTCCAGCGCGCTTCCGGTCACGTGGTAATGCCAGGTGGGGTTGCCCATCTCCTCGAACTGGTTGAAGATCACGCAGTCCTTGCGGGTCTTCTTGATCTCCCAGCACTTGTCGTAAATTTCCTTGACGTTGCTTTCGGTGCCGGGGGTGGCTATCACCTCGGAGCCGATCTCCTTGAGCCAGTCGAAGCGCTCTTTGCTCATCCCCTCGGGCAGGATGGCCACGGGCGTGGTGCCCAGCAGCTTTGAATCGAAGGCGCCGCCGCGGCAGTAGTTGCCGGTGGAAGGCCATACGGCTTTCTGCGCCTCGGCGTCGAACTCGCCCGTGACCATGCGGGGGGCCAGGCAGCCGTAAGCCGCGCCGACCTTGTGCGCGCCGGTGGGGAAGTACTTGCCCACGATGCCTATCACGCGGGCGTCGAGGCCGGTGATCTCGCGGGGGATCTCCAGCATGTTGACGGGGCCGAAGCCGCCGGTCTTGGGGTCGTTATGCCAGTTGATGCGGAAGAGGTTGATGGGATTGACGTCCCAGAGGCCGACGGGTTTAAGGGCCTTCTTGATTTTGTCCGGGATGAGGTTGGGGTCCTTCATCTGCGCGAAAGTGGGCATCACTATCTTGCGCTTGCGGCAGAGCGCGGCGTTCCTTTTAACGATGACGGGATTGACTTTGAGTTTAGCCATGGGAGCCTCCGGTGTATATCTTCGCGAAAATCTTTTTTAAATTATACCAATATACCGGGCTTTTGGCCTCGGCCGGGCAGCCAGAGCGGGAACAGGTACGCCTCGTCCCTGCGGCAGCCCTTGGCGCGCCCGAAGGTCCGCTCCAGCGCGGCCAGCAGTTTTTTCGGCTCCCCGGCAAGGCTTTCCAGCCCGCGGTAAAGCCGTTCGGTCGGGGCGGCGCCGCGGCAGGCCCCGGCGAGCAGCGCCAGGTCACGGCGCGCCAGCGCGTAGTCGCGCTTTTCCAGGGCGGAGAGCACCAGGTTCAGCGCCGCCCAGAGCGCGTGCCGGTACGGGAACGCCCCTTTCAGCGCCTTCAGCAGGTCCGCCCTGGCGCGGCCATGGTTCTTTTTCAGGCGCCAGACTTCGCCGCGCACCACCAGCGCTTCGCCGTCCCTGGGGTTGGCCTTAACCGCGCGGTCGGCCGCCGCCAGGGCGCGGTCCAGGCGGCCGGTCTTCATAAGCGCTATGGCCAGCCAGGTATCGGCATAGTAAGCTTTTTTAGCCGCCGCCGCCGCCAGGTCGGCGAGGGCGCCGGCGTAGTCTCCGGTAAAAAGTTTAAGTTCGCCGCGCCACGCCCTCAGCGGCCCCTCCTGGTCCGGGCAAGCTTTCAGTCCCTTGGCCAGCCATCCGAAGGCGGCCCGCCGGCGGCCCAGGCAGAGTTCGGCCTCGGCCAGCCGCCCGAAAGCGTCTCCCTCCGGCGGCGGCGAGGCCAGCGCCCTGGCGAAAGCCGCCCGCGCGCCGCGGTGGTCGGGCGGCAGGGAAAAAAGCCGCTTGCGCCCTATCTCCTTGAACATCCAGCCGTAGCGGCGCAGGTTGGCCGGGCGCACCCGGCGCCATTCGCCCAGCGCCTTTTTACGCGCCCGCTCCCAGGCCGGGGCAGGCCCGGAAACCGGCACGCTGGCCAGGTAGGTCAGGTAGTAACGCTTCCAGACATCCAGCCCCGCCGGCAGCCTTGCCGCGCAAAGCGCGCGGATGCGTCCGGCGCAGACCGCGGCCGGGTAAAGCACGCTCTGGAAGGTGACCGGGGCCGCCAGGACGGAAATTATTTCGTTGCCGGCGGGCGCGCGCAGGTTCAGCAGGTTTTCGGCCAGCAGGAAAGCCGCCGCGTACTCGCCCGCCGCGAAGCGGGCTTTGAACAGGGCGAGCAAACCCGGCACCTCGCAGGACAGGTTGAAGCGCTTGACGTCCCCGGCGAGGATGGCGGCGGCATTGGGCGCCCACTGCGGCCCGAGGCCCCGCGCGGCCAGGCGCGCGGCGGCCGGCCGGCCGGCAACCAGGTAAAGCTGCGCCAGAACGATCTGCGCCCGCGGGTCCGCCGGCTTAAGGCTGGCGGCCAGCGCCGCGGCGCTCAGCGCGTCCGCAATTCTGCCTTCGGCCCAGAACGCCTCCGCGCGGACGCGCAGCAGGAAAGACGAGCGGTCTCCGGCGGCCAGGCGCCGCCCGGCCAGCGCCGCGGCTTCGCCAAAGCGCCCTTCGCGCATCAGGCTCTCCGCGAGTTTTACGGCTTCGCTGTCGGCGCCGGAGGTTTGCATAGTTAAAATTTAGCAATTCTGGGGGCAAAAAAATACCCGCCGGCAAGGGCGGGTATCTTTTCGCGCGGCGGCGGCTTACTTCACTTCCACGCTGGGGGTCTTGTCCTTCTTTACGAAGTTGTCCTTGGAAATAACGCCCAGGCGCTTGAAGCCCCACTTCAGGAAATACTTCTTGGCGCCGCGGTCGCCGCTTACCGGGTCGGCCGGCTCGGGCCGCGTCAGTTCGCTCTCGGCGAAGGTCATCGTATACCCTTCGGCGGCGGCGAAGGAGAACTCCTTCTCGCCCTTGAAGGTATCGAAGAACACCGCGTTGTCCTTATAGAGTTCCACCTTTATGGCCACGTTCTCTCCGGCGTATTCCTTGGCCCACTTGTCGGTCACCTTGAAGGTGTATTTGCCGTCGGCATAGGAGAAGTCGGCGTAGCTCAGGCCGTCCTCGTCGGCCTTCATCGGGGTCCTTTCGTGGGAAGTCAGGGTGAACAGCGTGTAGCCGGGCTTGCTCTCGCGCTTGGCGCTGTAGCGGTAAGCGGCGGCGTTAAGGTAGAGGTCCAGCCAGGGCCCCTGCAGGCACATGTCGAAGCTCTCTTTTTCCCAGGGCAGCAGCGCGCGGTCGGCCATCTTTATCTGGCCGTACTCGTACCAGGTCATGCCGGGGCGCTCGCTGCAGTGCTGCACGGGCTGGTTGTTGGGGCCCACGGTGGTATAGCACTCGGTCACGTATTCCTGGCTGCGCAGGTAGACCTTTTGGGTCAGGGCGCCGGAATCCTCGGGGCCGAACGTGAAGCGCACGCAGTCGCGGGTGGTGTGGGTGCGGCCGGGCAGGGCCAGCGGGACCTGCACATCGGCCGAAACGGCCTGGCCGACGAAGTCGTTCACGCTCACGCCCTGGTCGAAGTTCACCTGGGCGCTGGCGGCGGCCGCCAGGCCGAAGGCCGCCGTTGCGGCTAATATTGCTTTTTTCATTATGCTTTCATTCCTCCGGATCTATATTTCCCCCCCGGAAAACTACCGGGTTATAGCGATATTTTACCTTATTTCCCGCTGCGGGCGGCCTAGGCCACTTTCACGTTCTTTCCTATCCAGACAAAGGCGGAAGGCAGCACCATGCACTGGCAGTGCGAACTGAGTATGGAATTGTGTTCCGGCATGATGTTCACTATGCCGTTGGTCCAGGACACGTAGCGGATATGCTCCCCTTCCACCCATTCGTAAACGCGGGGGCCCACCCGCGGCATGATGGTCCACACCACCGCGTTGTCCCAGGGGATCTCCTCCGCGTTGGACGAGTACTTTATCTCCGGTATCTTGGCCGCCATCGAATCCATGAATTTCTCCTTATTTTATACCCGTGAAGGGGCCTGACGCGGGGGCCGGGTTAGCAAAACCCTGCCGGAGCCCGACGCTTGCGTAAGCGCGGAGGGCGAGGCGGGGAGGCGCGAGCACGGTGTGCGAGACGCCGTTTTTGCGTTCCGGCCCGCGTGGCGGGCCCCGAAACTTTTTAGACCGCGGACTGTACCCCGAATTCTGTCCGGCGCCTTGCGGCGCCTGGAGGACCATTTATCTGTTGCGGCCCACTCTGCGCCGCCCCCCGGAGGGGGCCGGACGGGCAGTCCGAGCGCAATTTTGGCCTTGCTTCAGGAGGGGCTTGCCCTGCCGCGCCGGTCTCCCGGCGCGCGGTGCGCTCTTACCGCACCTTTTCACCCTTACCCTTGCGGGCGGTATGTTCTCTGTGGCGCTGTCCGTCGACGGGGGATCTGGCCCCCGCCTCCCGGCCTATGCCGCGCACATATTATGCTGCGCGGTTTGAACCGGCACCCTGCCCTGTGAAGTTCGGAAGTTCCTCCCACCCCTCGCGGGGAGAGCGGCCCTCCGTCCGCGGTCTAAAGCGTCAGCCGTTTATGGTCTGCTCCAGGAACATCAGGCGCCGGCAGTCGGCGCAAACGGCAAAAGCGTCCTGCTTCTTGATGTCCACCGTCTTCTGCGGCGTAAGCGACATGTGGCAGCCCCCGCACGAGTACTTGCCCGTGGCCGGGTCCTGGTAGGCCGCCGCCACCGCCAGGCCCGCTCGGCTGGCGCGGATGGCCTCGTATTTATCCAGGAGATCGGGGCTGATGTCGGCCGCCGCCTCGTCCCGGTCCTTTTTAGCCGCCTCTATGGCGGCGGCGAGCTCCGCTGCGGAAGCCTCCAGCGCGGCCGCCTCCGAATTCATGACCCCCTCCAGCTTCTTCACCTCGGCCGCCTCCGCCTTCTCCAGCACGGCCGCCTTGTCTATCTCCTCTAGGATCAGCAGCTCCCGGGTTTCCAGCTCGTCCTTAACGGCCTTGTCCCGCTCGATCTCGCTCAACAGGGCCTTGAAAGCGTCGTTCTCCTTCACCAGGTTCAGTTCGCGCTGGTGCTTGCGGATGCCCTCTTCCGCTTCGGCTATGCGCAGCTCGGCGTCCTTCTTGGCGACCTGCAGCGCGCAAAGGGCCTCTTTGGCCGCGGCCATGGAAAGCTTCTTGTCCTCGAACGCCTTGCGCAGGGCGGCCAGCTTTACCGGCACCTCGGCCGCGCGGGCGGTCAGCGCGCCTATGGCCGTGTCTTTGCGCTGCAGTTCCACCAGCGCGCGCACTTCGGTCGTGTGAACTATTTCCATGGTTTTTCCGGTCCCGGCCTTTAAGCTGCCGCCCTGGGCGCGCCCTTTACGTTCTTAAGGATGGCTATGGCCGCGCGGCTGCGGTTGAGGGTGTAGAGATGCAGCCCGGGCGCCCCTCCGTCGAGCAGGGCCCGCGCCTGGCGGGAGGCGTACTCCACGCTGAACTTGAACATCCCGTCCTTGTCGCCCTCCCAGCGCTCTATCCCGCGGCGCAGTTCGTCGGGCACGGTCACCTGCATCATCTTCGTGAAATTCTGCATCTGCTTGTAGCCGGTCAGCGGCATCAGGCCCGGCAGCACCGGCACGGAAATCCCCGCGGCCGCGGCCTTCTCCAGGAACCTGAAATAATAGCTGTTGTCGAAGAACAGCTGGGTGATAAGGTACTCCGCCCCGGCGTCCACCTTCTCCCTGAGCCTGGCGATATCCGCCTCCAGGCTGGCCGCCTCCGGGTGCTTTTCCGGGTAACAGGCGCCGCCCAGGGAGAACCCGCCCTCCCGTTTGAGGTCGGCGATAAGCTGCGCGGCGTAACTGTAGTCGCTGCGGCGCGCGCCGGAATCCACGTTGTGCGGGTCGCCGCGCAGGGCCAGGACGTTGGTGATGTCCATTTTCTTAAGCCCGTCGCAGATCTCCGCTATCTCCCGGCGGGTGTGGGCCAGGCAGGTCAGGTGCGCCACTATCTCCAGCCCGAACTGCGCCTTGAGCACCCCGCAGAGCGCCACCGTGCGGTACGGGGTCACCCCGCTGGAGGAATTTGTGACCGAGACGAAATCCGGCGACAGCGCCTTGAGCTCCAGCGCCGTATTGAACAGCCGCGCCGTGTCCTCCGCCGTCTTGGGCGGATAGAACTCGAAGGAATAGACCGTGCCGGTCCTAAGGCGCTCTGGCAGGTTCATGGCTAGTCCGGGAACCCCACGCGCGAGGGCGGCCAGTAGGTGAACCAGGCCGTGCCCTTTATATTGGCTTCCGGGACCGGGCCCCAGTAGCGCGAGTCGCAGGACCGGTCGCGGTTGTCGCCCATCACCAGGTAGCTGCCGGTCGGCACGGTCACCGGACCGAAATTGTCGCGGATATACTCGGAGAACATCTTGCCGAGCATGCGGTCATCCCAGAATCTCTGGTAATCCGCCGGGGTAAGCCTGCCGGCGCCGGCGGGATAGCGGCCCGGGTCCAGGTACTGGGCGTAGCCTTCTTCCTTGAGCGGTTCCCCGTTGACGAGGACCTTGCCGGCCCGCACCTCGAAGACGTCGCCGGGCATGCCTATGACGCGCTTGATGAAATCCTTGCCGTACTGGCTGCCGCCGCACTGGAACTCCGCGGGGTCCTCGGAAGGGAAGCGGAAGACCACGATGTCGCCTCGCTTCACTTTCCGGAACTTCAGGAACTTCTTCTGGGTGTAGGGGACGCGGAAGCCGTAGATGAACTTGTTGACGAACAGGTGGTCCCCTATGAGGAACGTGCGCTCCATGGAGCCGGACGGGATCTTGAAGGCCTGGATAAAGAGGTACATCACCACCGAGGCCAGCAGCACCGCGGAGAAGACCGTTTCGGACCACTCCATGTCCTTCTTCATGGTCTGGTTCAGGCCGTCCTTAACCTCGCCCGCCCCCCCCTTCCACCAGGCGTAGGCCGCGCCGGCCAGGCCGGCCAGGAGGCCGTAGGTCAGCTGGCGGGAACTGAACAGCATGGTGGTCGTCACGTCGCCGCGGCGGTTGTCCAGGCTGACCGAGAGCAGCACCATGCCCACGAAAGAGACCAGACCGGCGAAAACGGCGTGCCAGCCCCGCGTAAAGGGCGTGGCGTCCTTGAACCGCCCCTTCTCCTTGAAATGGTGCGACAGGAACAGGTGCGCGCCCATCAGTATGCCTATCCAGAAAAGTTTTTCTTCCATTGTTGCGTCCTTATTTATCCTGACTGATCTTCAAAAGCGACATGAAGGCTTCCTGCGGGATCTCCACGGAGCCCATCAGCTTCATCTTGCGCTTGCCTTCCTTCTGCGCTTCCAGCAGTTTGCGTTTGCGGGTGATGTCTCCGCCGTAACACTTCGCCAGCACGTCCTTGCGCTGGGCGCCTATGGTCTCGCGGGCTATGATCTTGCCGTTGACCTGCGCCTGCACGGCGATCTCGAACATATGCTTGGGGATGAGGCCCTTGAGCTTCTCGCAGATCTGCCGGGAGTTGCCCAGCGCCTTGGTCTTGTGCGTTATGAAGGAGAGCGCGTCCACCGGCTCGGAGTGCAGCAGGATCTCTATCTTGACCATGTCCGAGGAGCGGTATTCGTGCGGTTCGTAGTCGAACGAGGCGTAGCCGCGCGACACGGACTTCAGTTTGTCGTAGAAGTCCAGGATGATCTCGGAGAGCGGCAGGTAATACTCCACGATAACCCTCGTGGTGGAGATGTACTCTATCTTTATGTGCTCGCCGCGTTTTTCCTTGAGGAGGTTCATGATGCCCTCCATGTATGTCAGCGGCGCTATGATGTTGGCTTTGACGTAGGGCTCCATGATATCCATCACATCGCCGTAATGGGGGAAATCCGCCGGGTTGGTCACCTCTATATATTTCCCTTTCAGGCCCTGCTTGTCCTTGGCCTGCACCTTGTAGATGACGTTGGGGTTGGTGGCGATGAGCGGGATGTCGAACTCGCGCTCTATGCGCTCCCGGATGATGTCGAGGTGCAGCAGGCCCATGAAGCCCAGGCGGAAGCCGAAGCCCAGCGCCTTGGAGGTCTCGCCCTGGAAGTTGAACGAGGAATCGGTGAGGTTCAGCTTTTCTATGGCGGTCTTCAAGGCGGTGTAGTCGGTGGTGTTGACCGGGTAGAAACCGGCGAAGACCACGGGGTTCACTTCCTTGTAGCCGGGCAGCGGCGCGTCGAGCTTTACGCCCTTTTCGAAGATGGTGTCGCCCATCTTGATCTCGTGGATGTCGCGGATGCCGGCCACGATGTAGCCGACCTCGCCGGTCCTGATGGACTGGCCCTTGATGAGCTTGGGCGTAAGGTAGCCGACCTCTTCCACCTTGTAGCTGGTGCCCTTGGAGTGGAAAGTGATGTACTTGCCGGCGGAGATGGAACCGTCCACCACGCGGGTATAGATGACCACGCCCTTGTAGACGTCGTAGAAAGAGTCGAAGACCAGGGCCTTCAGGGGCCGTTCGGAAGAGCCCACCGGCGGCGGGATCTCCTTGATCACGCGCTCCAGCACTTCGCGCGCGCCGCGGCCGTCCTTGGCGCTGATGCGGGAGGAATCCTTCGGGTCCCTGAGCACCTCCCAGATCTGCTCCTCGGTGGCGTCGGGGTTGGCGTGCTCCAGGTCGATCTTGTTGATGACGGGGATGATGGTAAGGCCCAGGCTCTGCGCCAGGTGCGCGTGCGCCAGCGTCTGCGCCTCCACGCCCTGCGACGCGTCCACCAGCAGGATGGCGCCCTCGCAGGCGGCCATGGCGCGGCTCACCTCGTAGGAAAAGTCCACGTGGCCGGGCGTGTCGATGAGGTTGAGGATGTATTCCTCGCCGTCGGCCTCGCTCTTGTAGAGCATGCGCACGGCCTTGGCCTTGATGGTGATGCCGCGCTCCCGCTCCAGTTCCATGCCGTCGAGGAACTGTTCCTTCATCTGACGGTCCGGCACCGTGTCGGTGAGCTGGATAAAGCGGTCGGCCAGCGTGCTCTTGCCGTGGTCTATATGCGCGATGATGCAGAAGTTGCGTATCTTCATGTTGTTTGAGGGACGTTGTTGACTATTTGACTATTTTTCACCGGTCTTTAAAATTTTAGCGTCATATCTTGACTGAAATAGTCAAATAGTCAACAACGTCCCGGTCCTATATCTATTTCACCTCGTCCTCTATCAGGCGGCGGATCTCTTCGGAGGTGGGCAGACCCAGGGCGCGCTGGCCCAGGGCGGAGAATTTCTCGAAGTTGATGGCCCGCACCGAATGCTTGGAGCGCAGGTACATCTTGGCCGGCACGGAGAGGATGTCCACGCCCAGCCCCACCAGCAACGGGATGGCGTACGGGTCGGAGGCCATTTCGCCGCAGACGCTCACCGGCTTGCCCTTCTTGTGCGCGGTCTGAACCACCAGGTTGATAAGGCGCAGCACGGCGGGATGGAACGGCTCGTAGAGCTCCGACACGTACTGGTTGATGCGGTCCACCGCCAGCGTGTACTGCACCAGGTCGTTGGTGCCTATGGAGACGAAGTCGATCTCCGGCAGCAGCGAGTCCAGGATAATGGCGGCCGCGGGGATCTCTATCATCACGCCGAACTCCGGGTCTTTCTTTACGGGGAACCCCTCTTCGGCCAGCTCGGTCCGGACGTCGGAAGCTATCTTCTTGACCGTCAGCAGCTCGTCCACGGAGGAGAGCATGGGGATCATGATCTTGATGTTGCCCTCGGTGTTGGCCTTGTAGATGGCGCGCAGCTGCGTCTTGAGCAGTTCCGGGTACTTGATGAACAGGCGGATGCCGCGGAAGCCCATGAACGGGTTGCGCTCGTCCTTGAGGCCCTTGATGCCCAGTTCCGTGGCGCGGTCGCCGCCGATGTCCGCGGTGCGGATGGTGAGCGGGATGCCGGGGGCGGCCTTGACCACGGAGGCGTAGGCCTTGAGCTGCTCTTCCTCCGTGGGAACGCTCGCCCGGTTCATGTAAAGGAACTCCGTGCGGTACAGGCCCACGCCCTCGGCCTTCACGGCCATCAGTTCGGGGGCGTCCTCGGCCGAGTCCAGGTTGCACATCAGGCTGATCTTGTGGCCGTCGCGCGTGGTGGCCGGCAGGCCCTTGAGGCGGTGGAAGAAATGCTCCTGCTTCTGCAGCTCTTCCTTGCGGGCCTTGTACTTCTCGATTATCTCCGGCGAGGGCGAAATGATGACCATGCCCTGCTCGCCGTCCACTATCAGCGTGTCGCCGCTCTGGATCTGGCGGCTGATGTCGGAGAGGCCCACCACGGCCGGGATGCCCATGCTCTGGGCGAAGATGGCCGTATGGCTGGACTTGGACCCCAGGTCCATGCAGAAACCGAGCACCTTGTTGGATTCGCGGATGTGCAGCGTGTCCGAGGGGTAGAGGTTGTGCGCCACTATGATGACCGGCTCTTTCAGGTCCTTCAGCGAGGTCTTCTCGGAGTTCACCAGGTTGGAGATGATCTTTTTACCCACGTCGAAAATGTCGTGCTTGCGCTCGTGGAAGAATTCGTCGTCGATCTTTTCGAACTGCTCCTCGGCCTTGTCCAGGATCTCCGACAGCGCGAACTCCGCGTTCATGGCCTTGGCCACGATCAGCTTGGGGACCTCCTTGGTGATCAGGGGGTCCTGCAGGATAAGGTGGTGGGCGTCTATGAGCTTGGCGTGGTTCTTGCCGAGCACGTTGAGGATCTTGGCGCGGATCACGTCCAAGTCCTCGCGGGTCTTCTCGAGGGCGTCCTTGAAGCGTTTTACCTCGGCCTTTATCTTTTCAGGCTCTATCTCCTTCTGCTCAATGAGGATGTTCTCCTCCTTGACGATATGGGCCTTGCCGATGGCGATGCCGAGGCTGGCAGCTACGCCTTTTTTTATTAGCATGATCCGCTCCGGTTAGAAGTCATTATTCCTCGTCGAACTTTCTCGCGAACAGTTCCTCTATGGCCTTCACGGCCTCGGCCTCGTCCTTCCCCTTGGCCGTCACCTCTATCACGCTGCCCTTGCCGGCGGCCAGGGTCATGATGCCCATGATGCTCTTGGCGTTGACCTCCATACCGTCCTTGACCAGCTTAATGTCGCTGGCGAAGCGCGAGGCGGTGTTGGCCACCATGCCGGCGGGCCGGGCGTGGATGCCAAGTTCGTTGATGATGGTTATGGCTCGTTTTGTCATAGGTAAAGTTTGAAGGGCTCCAGTTTAAGCAGACCGAAAAGCAGCACCGAGGCCGCCAGGATCAGGCCGGCCGAGAAAAAGACGGAACGCCCGAAAGCGCGCGCTACCCGATGCAGGGCCAGCACGGCGATCGGCAGGCCTATCTTCAGCAGCAGGTCCGCCGGGCGGCAGGCGCCGCAGTTGAACCCGGCGAGCAGCCCGAAGGCCAGCAGCACTATGGCCAGCGACATGGCGAACCCGGCCGCCGAGAGCAGGCGGATGAGGCGCGGCCAGTTGGCGGCGTCGAGCGCGCAGTTGGCCGAGCCGCCGCAGGCGTAGCCGGCCTTGAGGCCTTTCCAGCGGATGTAGACCGAGAAGACCGAATAGACCGCGATGCCCGACAGCGGCCCCGCCAGCAGCACGCCGAAGGCCGGGGTCTCCGTCATGTCGGTGAACAGCCAGCCGTAAAAGCCGCAGCCCGCCCAGACCAGCAGGCAGAGCTGCACGGTCATGGGCTTGAGCCGGCCCCAGAAGATCCGGTCGCCGATGGAGGCGAAACTGGAGGCCAGCGCCTGTTTCACTCCGGGCAGGTGCTTGACCATGTCCTGGTCTCCGGCCGCGGCCCGCTCTTCCATGCGGGCTACATTGCCCAGCACGAACGACGCCATGTAGGGCTGGGTATTGAAGATCTCCAGGTGGCGCAGGAGGGCGGCCTTCAGGCGGTCGCCGCCGGCATAGGCCTTCTCCAGGGCGGGCTGCAGGGCAAAAGCGAAGCCCAGGTTCTGGAACCTTTCATAGTTCCAACCCGCCTGGAGCAAGAACGACCGCAGGAACATCTTGAACAGCATTCGACCCTATCCTTTCTTGTAGATCTGCGTCCTGAACCTGAAATACAGCCCGCTGAGGCCCAGCCAGGGCATCAGCGAATAAGCGAAATCGGCGCCGGGATAAAGCCGGGAGACCCCCGGCAGCAGGCCCAGCAGCGCGGCCAGGCCCGTCATGGCCAGCACGTAGCCGGCCAGGGCGGCGTTCTCCATGACCAGCGCCCGGGCCAGCCAGCGGCGCAGCCGGAGATCTCCCGCCGCCACCTGCGCCTCTATAAGGGCGTTCAGGCCGGAACGGGCGGCGCGCAGGCGGTACTCTACCGGGGAATAAGCGACGCCGGCGGCCACGCCGATGAAGAAAGCCAGCGAAGGCGCCAGCCCCCCCGCCGCGTGGGCCAGCACGCCGACGGCGGCGGCGGCGGTGCCGTTGGGCGGCACCACGCCGCCCACCGGGATGAAATCGATGTAGAGCAGTTCCAGCAGGATGCCGATCTTGGCGCCTTCCAGCGGGCAGCCGTTGAGCCAGCCGAGCAGGGGCCCCACCAGCGCCGGGCGCGAGAGCAGGAACTGGCCCGCCTGCACGGAGTCCAGGCCCAGCAGGCCGGCCAGGGCGGAAGAGATAAGGGCTTTGAGGGCCAGGGTCACAGCGGCCGCACCTCCAGGGTAAAAGCCAGCGACGCCCCGGGCTCCAGCTCGCGCTTCAAATGCGCCAGCATTACCGCGCCCTGGTAGGTCTTTTCCGCGCCCTCTTCGGAACGCGAGACGGTCTCCAGCGGGAAGCTCCACAGGTCCAGCGGCTGGTCGAACTCTATTTCCACGCCGCCGTAAACCGGGTCCCGGAAAGTTTTTTTCTTCACCTTATGGAACTCGCCGGGAGGACAATGCTCCTTATTGGAGAAAGCCAGCGCCAGTTCCGTGCCGAACCAGACCGCGGCCTTATGGCCGCCCAGGTTGGAAACCTTGTAGGCGGCGCGCCAGGAGCCGTCGCCGCGCAGCAGCACGCTCTTCTCCACGCGCACCGGAGAAGACGCCCCGCCGGCCCAGACCGCGCCTTCGCGCGCGAAGCGCAGCGCCAGGCCTTCCGCCTCCTCGGCCTGACGGAAAGAATACTCACCGGTGACGAAATCGCCCTGCTCGCCGTAAGAGGCCTTGGAGAAGGCCTGGAAAGAGGTGTCGGCGTGCAGGAAATGGTCCAGCAGGCTCATGCGCGGGTGCCAGTCGTAGGCCAGGTCTTTCTTGAGCTCCGCCTCGGCCGCCCGGCGCTTTTCGCTGGAGGAAATGCTCCTGGCGTCCGCCTCGTGGTAGGCCTCGGGGTGGCGCCAGACCAGCGACCCGAAGTTCACGCCGCGCGGCTTATAGTCCCACTCCCACATACCCGCGCCCTTGGCCGGGGAAAAATAGAAATTGGCCTGCTCGCCCTCCGCCAGCAGTTCCGGGGAACCGTCGGCGTCCCAGTCTTCCAGGGCCACCTCGAAACCGCGGCCGCGCCGCGCCGGCAGCGCACCTTCCGCCTCCAGGATGTTCTTATACACAGCCATGCGGATATGGGGCAGGTAGATGCCGCCGAACACGCCGTGCCAGTACCCGCAGTTGCACTGCGCCCGGTAAAGCGCCTGGCGGCCGTGATTGGAGCCGGAACCGCGCACCCTGGCGCTGGCCCGCAGCATCCGCCGGTATAGCCGGTTGGCTTCCGGGTACTTGGAGAAGAAATTGCGGAAATAACCGCCGCGCAGGAAACTGCGGAAATCCTCGGAGGAATCCTCCCAGAGGCCGGCCAGCCGGCGCGACCGTTCGGCCGGCAGCGCCCACTGCGCCAGCTCGTGGTAGGAAGTGGTAGGCAGGTAGGCCAGACCCTTCGAGGGCTTGTCCAGGCAATCGGAGAACCGGGCGGTGGACAGCCACGCGCCGTTCTGCTCCAGCAGGGTGAACAGGCGGTCCAGCCAGCCTTTTTTGTAGACCAGGTCGTGCGTGCCCGGCCAGAGGCCGAACTTCTCGCCGTCGTCGGCCATCACCAGCACGGCGTCCCGGCCCTCGAAGCCCCGCAGGTAGTCTATGACCTTCTGGGGCTCGGCGAAAGGCATCAGGTAGCGCAGGCGGTGGTTTATGGGGAACACGTCCAGGTGGCGGCCGTTGTGCTCGGTGGTGAAGCGCCCGGTCAGGTCCCGCTCCTCGAAACCGGCCGAGAAGAAATGCACGTCGTCGAGCGCGGTGTAGCGCACGCCCAGGCCGGCCAGGGAGCCGGCCAGCTCCGGTTCCCACACCCTTTCGGCCAGCCACAGGCCGGCCGGGTCCGCGGCGAAGCGCCCGCGCACGTAGTCGCGCATCATGTTCACCTGGCCGCGGCGGTCCTCTTCCGGGAGCAGGGCCAGGATGGGCTCGTAATAGCCGCCGGAAAGTATTTCCAGGCGCCCGGCCTTCACCAGGCCGGCCAGCCGGTCCAGGAAATCAGGGTGCGCCTTTTCCAGCCAGTCGTAGAGGATCCCGGAGAAATGAGCGCTGACGCGCACGCCCGGGTGCCTGTCCAGCACGTCGAAGAACGGCCTGTAGCTGAGCGCGAAGGCCTCCTCGAGCACGCTCTCGAAGTTGCCCACCGGCTGGTGGTTATGCAGGGCTATTACCAGTTTTACCATTAAAGCTGTTTCAGGCTATCGCTTCCATCAGGTCCACCGGAGTGTCGGAGGGCACGCCGCGCCCCTCTATCTTTATGCCGGACGAGGACAGGGTTTTGAGGGCCGAACAATCCTGGTCGTTGAGGAAGATGGCCTTGCCGATGGATAAATTCTTGCCGGCGGAATAATGCATGCCGCCGATATTGAGCGAGGGGATCCGGAGGCCTTTGCCGGCCAGCTCCACGGCCTCGGCCAGGCCGGGCAGCAGCAGCAGCACCTTGCGCGCGGACTTCTCCGCCTCCGGCAGGTACGCGGAGGCCTCGGCCACGGTCAGGATCTTCAGGTCCACGCCCTCGGGCGTGGCGAAACGCATGATCATGCGGCGCATCTCGTCGCCGGCTATCTCGTCGGACACTACGGCCAGCTCTTCGGCGCGCAAATGCGGCACCCAGCCTTCCACCACCTGGCCGTGCACCAGCCTGTCGTCCACCCGGTAAAGAATTATCATCCGCGGTTCCTCACTTCTTGAGCAGCAGGCTTTTGACCTCGCAGATGGCCTTGCGGCCGTCCTCTATGATCTTGGCGGTCAGCCTGTCGAAATCCAGCGTGGTCCTGTAGGAGAAGGCGGACGTCATCATGTTGATGTTGACGCCGCAGATGACCGCGCACTTGTCGATGTCCTTGGCCAGCGGCAGCACCACGTTCATGGGCGTGCCCCCAGGCATGTCCAGCAGGAAGACCAGCCCGTCTCCGGAGCGCATCTCCTCTATGGCGCGGCCCACCGTTTCCTTGACCCGCTCCAGGGTCATGCGCGGCGAGATGGAGATGTTCTTGAGGCCCTCGGCCTGGACGCCGACGATGCCTTCGGCGGCCTCTATGAGGTACGCGCCGAACTCCCCGTGGGTAATGACGATGATATTGATCATAGAACCTGCGCTTCGGGCGCCCGCGGGCGGCCCTTATTTACGGATGTCCCGGTGATACTCGGAGACGGAAAAACCGCCGGCGGCCAGCTTTTTGGCCAGTTCGCCGGTGATGTAAACGCTGCGGTGCCGGCCGCCGGTGCAGCCTATGGCGATGGTGAGATAGGACTTGCCTTCCTTGACGTAGAGCGGCAGCAGGGCCTTGATCTGCTCGGAGTAGTTCTTCATGAACGAGCGGAACCCGGGCTTGGAGCGGAGGTAGCGGCCTATCGGGGCGTCCAGGCCGGTCCTGGCGCGCAGCGACGGCACGTAGTAGGGATTGGGCAGGAAGCGCACGTCCATCACTATGTCCGCGTCTAGCGGGATGCCGTACTTGTAGCCGAAAGAAATTATGGAGAGCTTCATCTCGGCGGTGCGCTTGAGCTCCAGCATGCCGGAGAGATGTTCTTTAAGTTCGCCCAGCGTCAGCTTGGAGGTGTCTATCACCTTGTTGGCGCGCGCCTTCAGGTCGGTCAGGATGCGGCGCTCTTCCTTGACGGCCGCGGCGATGTTCTTGCCGAGCGGGTGGCGGTGGCGGGTCTCCGAGAAGCGCTGCATCAGCACCGCGTCGGAGGCGTCCAGGAACACCACGCGGTACTCCAGGCCCAGTTTGCCCAGGCTGTCGAGGGTGCGGATGAAATCCTTGAAGAACCGGCCTTCCCGGATGTCTATGCCCAGGGCCACGTTCTTAAGGTAGCGGCGGCTCTGGACGAGCGCGGCGAAGGACGGGATCAGCGCGATGGGGAGGTTGTCCACGCAATAGAAGCCCAGGTCCTCGAAAGACTTGAGAGCCTGGCTCTTGCCGGCGCCGGACATGCCGGTTATGATGAAGATCCTGCCTTTGGCCTGGGGCATATTATTTCTTGCTCATCTCCCGGATAAGGCTTTCGTTGAACTTCTTGGCCACGAAGTAGCCCTGGTTCTTGAGGCGCTGGTTGAGCGAGGCCACCTCTATGAGGACGGCCAGGTTGCGGCCCGGGGTGACCGGCAGCCGCAGCGAAGGCACCGGCACTTCCAGGATGTTTACCTCGGCCTGCGCCAGGCCGGTGCGGTCGTAATTACCGAGCGTCCCGGCCACCACGCTTTCCAGCTTCACGTGCATCTCTATGAGCGACTGGTCCATGATGGAGCCTATACCGAAGAGCAGCTCCACGTCAATGATGCCCAGCCCGCGCACTTCCATGTAATGCTTGATGTTCTTGGGCGAGTTGCCCACCAGCATGTAGCCGATGCGGCGCTTGACCTCGACCACGTCGTCGGCGATGAGGATATGGCCGCGCTTCAAAAGTTCCAGCGCGCACTCCGACTTGCCCACGCCCGAGTCGCCCTGGATGAGCACGCCCAGGCCGTAGACGTTCACCAGCACGCCGTGCACGTAGGTGGTGGCGGCCAGCTGGTCGTCGAGGTAGGTGGTGATCTCCCGGATGAAGGTGGAGGTGTCCTCCGTGGTGCACAACAGCGGGATGGAGGCCTTGGAACAGGCCTGTTTGATCACCGGCAGGGGCTTCACGCCGCCGGTCACTATCACGCAGGGGATGTCTGGCGCGGCGAACATCTTCTGCAGGTTCGCCAGCACCCGGCGGGGGTCTTCTTTCTGGCAGTAGGCGTATTCGCCCTGCCCGATGATCTGTATGCGTTCCGAGCGGAACTGCTCCATGTGCCCGGCGATGGCCAGGCCGGGCCGGTTGATCTCGCTGACCGTGATCTGCCGGCCGAGGTTCCCGGCCCCGGAAACGGGCTTAAGCCCCAGGATCTTGCCCCGGGACTTAAGCAGTTCCCTGACCGTAAGGGATTTCCCCTGTTTTTTCGGCTGCTGGGTCATGGAGCGCGGCGCGGTCTACTTCTTCACCGGCTGCAGCAGCCCGTAGGTGCTGTCGAGCCGCTTGAAGACCACCTGCAGCTGCTTGCTGCCGCGGTCCTGGAACAT
Source organism: Elusimicrobiales bacterium (assembly GCA_023701245.1). Lineage (GTDB taxonomy): Bacteria > Elusimicrobiota > Elusimicrobia > Elusimicrobiales > UBA9959 > UBA9959. The sequence continues at coordinate 60,834 of JAMPXK010000007.1, forward strand.
CCAGAAATTGTAGCCGATCTTTTCCATCTCTATGACGGCCTCTTCCTTGTTCATGGGCTTAAGCGGCACATCCTTGACTACGGAGAAGCGGATCTCGGGACCCACCAGGGTGGCGAACTCGCCCAGGTCGATGGTCTCGGTGGCGCGGTGGTCGGTAAAGCGCTCCTTGTACTTCTTGATCTGCGCTTCCATCTTGTCCATGGCTTTGTCGATGGCGGAATACATCTCGTCGGATACCCCGGCGGCCTTCATGGTCTGGTGGCCGGCGTGGACCACCACTTCGGCGGAGTGGATCTTCTTCTCCACGGAAACTATGACCTGGGCCCAGACTATGTTATCGATGTACTCGTGAAGCTTGGAAAGCTTGGTCTCGATGAAGTCCTTTATCGGCTTCGTCATCTTTATCTTGCGGGCCACTATGTGTATCCTCATTGTATCCTCCGTTGCTGCTATTGATAAAACAGGTCCGGCCCGGCAAACGGCGCCGGGGGCCTTATTAATATATTTTATCATAAAAGGGGTCAGGTCTTTACTTTTGACCTCTCTCTCCATAAGCCGGCGGCAAACCCGCAGCTGAAAGGTCAAAAGTAAAGACCTGACCCCCATTTTGCTATTATCTTGACATGCGGCTGGAGGTAAAGGGTTTGGTGAAGGTGTTCCCGGCCCCGCTTTTTTCGGGCGGGACGGACCTGCGCGCCCTGGACGGGGCGGACCTGGACGCGGATACGGGGGTAACTGGCGTAGGCGGGGCCAACGGCTCCGGGAAAACCACACTTTTCAAGACTTTGGCCGGCATTTTGGAGGCCGACGGCGGCACCATCCTGGCCGGCGGCGCGGTCTCCGGCGCCGGGCGTCTGCGCCAACTGGCGGCCTACTGTCCCGCCAACCCGCGCTCCTTCTATTTCAGGCTGACGGCGGCCGAGAACCTGCGTTTCTTCGGCGCGCTGGCCGGCCTGCCCCCCGCCGAAGCCGCCGCCAGGGCGGCAAAACTGGCCGACAGGGTGGGCTTGGCCACTGCGGACCTGGAGCGCCGTTTCGACCGGCTTTCGGAAGGCAATATGCAGAAGGTGTCGCTCATCCGCGCCTTCTCCCGCCGCGCCCCGCTGCTGCTCCTGGACGAACCTTTCCGCGGGCTGGACGGCATAGCCTGCCGCGGCCTGCTGGAGCTGATAGCCGAAACCGGCCTGACCGCCACCGTGCTGGTGACCAGCCACAGCCGGGAACTGCTGGGCGCCGCCGCGAAACAGACCCTGCGCATAGAAAAAGGACGTATGCCGCCGGGAGGCACGCAATGAGCGCCGCCGCCGTGGTGGCCGCCTTCGTCCGCCGGGATTTCCTGGCGGAAAGGAGCTACCGCCTCTCTTTCGCGCTGGGCGCGCTGGCCACCCTGGCCAACCTGGCGGTCTTTTATTTCATCGGCGAACTTTTCGGCGATTCCCTGGCCCCGCAGCTGGGAACTTTCGGCGCCTCCTACTTCGCCTACGTCTTTACCGCCATGGCGTTCTTCGGCTACATCGGCACCGGGGCCGGCTCTTACGCCGGGAGGCTGCGCCTGGAACAGACCCAGGGCACGCTGGAAGCCACGCTCTCCACGCCGCTGGGCGTGCCGCGCCTGCTCGCGGCCATGTCGGCCTGGAATTTCCTGTTCGCCACGTTCGAGCTGGCGGTTTACGCGCTGGCCGGGGTTCTTATCTTCAAGCTGGACCTGGGCGCCGCCAACTGGCCGGCGGCGGCGCTGGTGTTTGCCCTGGCGGCGGCGTGCTTCGCGGCCCTGGGAGTACTCTCGTCGTGTTTCGTGGTGCTGTTCAAGCGCGGCAACCCGCTGGCGTGGGTGCTGAATAATTTCGAGGGCCTGCTGGGCGGGGTCTACTTCCCGGTGGCGGTGCTGCCCTGGTGGCTGGCCTCCGTCTCCAACCTGCTGCCCGTCACCTACGCGGTGCGGGCCTTCCAGCTGGCCGTCCACAAAGGCGCCGGCCTGGCCGAAATAAAAGGCGACCTGCTTGCGCTGGCCGCCTTCGATCTGGTCCTCATCCCCGCCTCGGTCTGGCTGTTCGGCCTGGCCGTACGCCGCGCCCGCCGCGCGGGCACGCTCGGAGAATACTGACCCCCCTTACTCTTTCACCGCCAGCACGTAATGCGTGCTGAGCGGGACTTTAGCCGCGACCGAACACCCCCCCTCCGAGCATGCCGCCCCGCCGGAGGCCGCCTTGCGCCAGCCGGAAGAGGTGAGATAGAAAAATTCGGCCTTCTTACCGGCAGCGGCACCTTCCCGGAAACGTATCAGCAGCTCGAGCTCCCCTGTAACGCCCCAGAAACCGCCGCCGAACTCCCAGGCGGATAACTGCGTGTAGCCGGCAGGCAGTTTCACTGCCAGAACCTGCGGAAGGCTGCCCTCCAATACCTCAAGCGCCGGCCCCTCCGCGCCCCCGCGCTGACGGGACTTAAAGGCCACACGGCCAAGTCCCGCTTCGGCCGAAACCGCCTCCACGGAGTAATCCACGCCGCGGGGAGAGATCTTCACCGGCTTCCTTACAACTGAATACTCCACACGCCGCGCGCCCTCAAGCCGCTCCACCGCGGGCACGGCCTCCGATGGCCGCCGGGCGGCGGGCCGTTCCTGGACCTTGAACCTGTATGCCAGCGAAAGCCTGTGCGCGGTACCCAGGTCCCCGAAGGGTGAGAAAGCGTAATCGAAGGAGAACTGGTTATATACGAAACCGAGCCCGGCGCCGAAACCGGAAAAAGCCCCGAGTTCATTGCCGTGCTGGCGGTAGCGGTAGCCGGTGCGCAGGAACAGGCGGCCGGAGAGCGGCTGCTCCAGGCCCAGCGCCACGGAAGGATAATTGTCAACGGGCTTGGAGACATCCAGGGCCACCAGCAGGCCGTTCTCATAGACCCGGTGCGCAAGGCCGGCCTTGAAAACAAGCGGCAGCCCGAAGCGTTTGTCGTTGAACTTTATCCCCGGGCCGAGATTCTGCACCGTGAAACCGGCCGTGAACTGGCGGTCCAGCCAATGGAAATCGTACAACGCGCCCAGGTCCAGCGCCGCGGTATTGCCGGAATCCGAATCTATGCTCTGCCGTATGAACTTCAGGCCGGCGCCCAGGCGCAGGTCGCGGCTGTAATTGAACCCGTACGCGGCGGAAAAGGCCAGGTCGTAGGCCCTGAATTTACCTTCTACCGGGGAGATGGGATTGAGCGGGTCCGCTTCGTTGAGCCCGCTGCGGCGCTCCAGGTCCCTGGGGGTGTAAAAGTAGTTAAGGCCGAAACCCATGGCGCCGTCCGAGAAGCGGCTGTTCTTGAGAAAACCTATGTCCTCTCCTGGCAGCAGGTAGCCGGCGTATTCCTGGGCCAACCCCTCGAAATACTCGTTATGGGTGAATACCGCGGCCCTGCCGTAGGGCACGGCCAGCCCGGCCGGGTTCCAATACACGGCGTAGGGATCGTCCGCTACGGCGGTATAGGCGCCGGCCATGGCCACGGGCCTTGCCCCGACGCCTATCTTGAGGAAAGCCGCGGAGGTGGTACCGGCCGACGGGTAGATCTTGGCCGCGCCGGCCGGCGGCGCCGGAGCCAACAGCGCCAGCGCGAGCAGCCAGGCGGTCATGTACCGCCGGCCCGGCCTTTCTTCTTTCATCAGGTTCCTCATATATCCCTTTTGCTCCGGCGTCAATGCACTATAGCCAGCTTCTTGGTTACCGCCTTGGTGCCGGAGGCGGCGCGCGCCTCCACCCGGTAGACATAGACGCCGCTGGCCACGTTCTTTATCTGCCAGACCAGTTCGGACGTTACGCCGCCGGGGCAGGCCGCTTTCTCCAGGCGGGCCACTTTTTCACCGGCCACGTTATAGACGTCCACTGTAACGTCGGAGGTGTCGGCCGGCAGGAATTTGAACGTCAGGGTATCGCCCTTGGCCGGGTTCGGGTACGTGTACACCGAGTTGGAGGCCAGCAGGGCCCCGGACGGCACATAGCCCATCAGCGAGTACACGGAGAAATGCGTCACTTCCGCGCTGACCTTGCGGATCTCCGGCAGTACCTTGGAAGTGTTGACCAGGGTCCAGCGCGAACCCTCCAGCAGGTATACCCGCAGGCTGGCCTCGGGAACAGCTCCGAGTTCGGCGGCGGTATACGGCAGGTACAGCGTTACCGGCTTGAGCAGTTTGGTGGCCGGGTTCTCGAACTTGACCTCGTAGATGATCCCGGTAGCCCTGGCCCCGCCGGCATCAGCCTTTGTCCTGGCCGCCGGGCCGAAATAATCGGCGGACTCTCGCCTGACCATGAGGATATTATCGTTCTGGGAAGCCGCGTTGCCGGAGATGTTCACCTCCGCGCCGTCCCCGAGGCGTACCGTGCCGCCGTTGGAAGCGTCGAAGAACCGCCAGTTGTCGGCCGAAATTCCAGGGACCTCCGGGGAAGGAGCCGAGTCGTTGGTGCTGTCGAAAGCCGCCACGGAATAATAATACTTGATGTTCTCCGGAGCCTGGGCGTCGGTATACGTAAGCGTACCGGCCGGTACGGAGGAGTACTGAATGGCCGTAGCCGTGCCGCCGGCCTCCTGGGAACGGAAGATCCTGTAGCCATAGACGTCCGCGGCGCCGGCTCCGTCGTCAGCGGACCGGGTCCAGGCCAGCACCAGCGCGCCCCCGTGATCTCCCGGTTTGTCGGAGACCGCCAGTTCGGCCGGGGCGGCCGGCGGGTAAAGGTCGCGCGGAGCGCAGGCGGAGACGGTAGAGGCGGCGGCGGAATAATTCGAGTTGCCGTCGTAAGCCTTCAGCAGGAAATAATAGGTCACGCCACCGGCCAGGTAGGTAACGGTCTCCGCTTCGGCGGTGCCGTAAGGCCCGGTCGCCGCACGAGAACTCTTCCATACGGCCCCCGCCGCCCAGCCGAAAGAAGGATAAGTCGACAGGCGGATCTCGTAGCCGGAGGCTGAACCCACCGTCCCATCGTTGCCGGACCCGTTCCAGGTCAACAGCACGCTTCCGGGCGCCGCTCCGGGCACGGCGGCCGCTCCCGTGACGGCGGAGGGCGCGATGCCGTCGGCGGAAGGGTCATTGTCCACGGCGGTGGCGGACGCGGCGCCCGAAGGCGCGGATTCGCTGTAGCCATCGTAAGCCGTGATCTCGTAGGTAAAGGCCGTACCGGTAAGCGCGGAACTGTCCAGATAGGTGACGGCCGGGGCGCTTACCTGCTCCAGATAGTTCATGGAACCGCCGGAAGGCGCCCTGTATACCCGGTACGCAAGAACTCCGGCCGACGGAGAAGCGGTCCAGGAGAGACGCACCTTGTTGCCGCTGTCCGCGGGTTCATCCGCGGCGGTGAGCGCTGAAGGCGGCTGGGGCGCATGGTTCACCCGCACCACAGCACGGGCCTGGGCCAGCGTACCCGAAGGCGCCGTTTCGTCCGCGGAAAGCCGCAGCGTGTAAAGCCCGTTGGCCAGCCCGGATACGTCCCATTGCCCCAGAGCTCCGCCGGAAATTTCCGAAGAGGCGGAAGCGGAACTTATCAGCGTCCAGGCCTCCGGTTCTTCTCCCTCCCCGTAATGAAGGGCGTAGCCCTGCAGCTGCGCGTTCTTGAGATACCCCCTGACCGGCACTATCCCGTCCACAACCACGCCTGTGAGAGGAGCGGAGAGCGCGGCAATGCGCGCGGCCTTGTAAGCGCCGAGCTTGCCGCCGCTCACGCCCACATAGACGTAGCCGTTGGAAACGGCAGGCGAGGAATACGCAGTGGAGGAAAGATCGACCGCCTGCAATGAAGCGCCGGTGGAACTGACAGCTATCAGACGGGCGTCCACCGTACCCAGATAAAGGACCTCGTTGGCCATGGCCGGCGACGAGAGCAGGCCTGAAGCGACGGTATTGCCTGCCGTAGGGGAACTGAAGGCCAGGGCCTCCAGAGAGGTTTTTGAGAAAGCGTAAAAGGTGTGAGGCGCAGAACCCGCCCCGGCGAATACGCCGTAGGGGGAGACCACCGGCGCCGTAACTTCGTTCTCGCTGGCCACGCCCACCGGCTCGGCGAAAGGCGCGGTGACCGCGGCCTGGGAACCGTCAGAAGCGGAAAGCCGGAAAAGTTTACGTTCGTCGTGTCCGGGCAGGGCGTAAAGGGAGCCGGAAGAAACGGCCACGGTTCTGGCCCCGAAACTGCCTATGGTCTGGTAGTAGCCGGGAGAAGTCCACAAGTCCGCGCCCGTAACCGGGTCCAGGGCGTAGATACGTCCGTCGTTGGAGCCGGAATATATCCCGGCCGCGTCCCCGGAAGGCGCCGAATCCGCCGGCTGGGCGGCCTGCCGCTCCCAGAGCAGCGCCCCGGTGGCGGCGTCGAAGGCGCGGATCTTCCGGACCGGCGCGCCGCAACCCGCGTATACCCTGCCGTTGAGGGGCAGCGGGCTCGAAACCGACGGAGCCCCCAGGGACGCGCGCCAGCGCAATTCCCCGTTGAGGCGGTCCAGGGCGTAAAGCCAGCCGTCGCGCCCGACCGCGTAGACGGTGCCGCTGGATACCGCGGGAGCCGCGTCCACCCAGTCGTCGGTGGAATAGTCCCAGAGCAGTTCGCCGGTAAAAGCGTCCAGGGCGTAAACGCTCCCGGACCGGGCGCCGAAGTAAACCACGCCTTGATAGACGACCGGGCCGCCGGTCACGTCACCCTGCACGTCGAACGTCCAGGCCTCGGTAAGCGGAGGATAAGCCTGTTCCGAGGTGAAGCCGGTACGGCCAGCGTTGCCCATGAACATGGGCCAGTCCGCGGCGGCCGC
>JAMPXK010000060.1 GCA_023701245.1 Elusimicrobiales bacterium
ACCCCCCGCATGGGGGGTCTTAAATTTTCCCCGCCGGGCGGGGTGATCTCGATATAACTTCCCGGTTCGGGTGGAGCGAAGCGACACCTCTGCGTCCAGCCCGCCTATCCCGCAGTGTCCAGCCCGGCTTCTCTTCTCCCCTCCACAATCCTCCCCCTCCTTATATTTTTAGTAGAATATCCCCATGATTCAAAATATCCAGGAATATTACCAGTGCATACTGGATAACCTCACCGGCGGACTAGTGAGCGTGGACCTCTCCGGCAAAGTGGTCTACCTTAATCCCATGGCCGGCAAGATCCTGCGCATGGAAGCCGACACCTGCTGCCAGGACATGCATTACCAGAAGGCCTTCGAAGCGTTTCCCGCCCTCCGGGACGTCATAAAGGAAACAATAGAGACCGCCAAATGCGTGCGCCGCGCCGAGATCTCCATCATGCACGCCAATACCCCCCTTATCATCGGCTACAGTACCATGCTGGTAAAGAACCACGAGGGCAAGGAACTGGGAATAACGGTGATCTTCCAGGACATCTCTTTCGTGAACAAGAAACCCGTATGAGCAAAAAGCATAATAAACCTCAGCAGGACGTTCCCCAGCCCGCTCCGGCCGAGCCGGTCATCCCGGGTGTTCCCGCCGCGCCGTCGGCCGCTCCGGTTTCCAAGGCCATGATCTGGACTTTCTGGGGAGGCGTCGCCGCGGCCCTCGTAACGGCCAGGGTCCTGGACGCGGCGCTGCCCCAGGTGCCGGAGCGCGTTATCGAGCGCTGGGTCATGATCGCTTTTGCCGCTTTCCTCGCGGTCTTCCTCTATAAACTGAAGTAGGCCTCTCCATGCCGGACTATATAGACTACTACGCCCTCCTGGGCGTGCCCAGATCCGCCGGTGAAGCGGAGATAAAATCCGCTTACCGCAAGCTGGCCCTCAAGCATCACCCCGACCGCAACCAGGGCAACAAGGCCGCCGAAAGCAAATTCAAAGAGATCAACGAGGCTTACGAAGTCCTCTCCGATCCGCAGAAGCGCAAACTTTACGACCAGTTCGGCAAGGAAGGCCCGCAGGGCTACCGGCCGCCTCCCGGCGCCCAGCACCGCCAGTCCCGCCCCGGCGGCTTTCACTACCAGCAGGGCGGCGGCCAGCAGGGAGGTTTCGAGCAGTTCGGGGATTTCAGCGATTTTTTCAAGTCCATGTTCGGGGGAGCCCAGGGCTTCGGCGGGTTCAGCGGCATGGAGGAGGAAGGCGCGGGCCGTTCCCCCCTCGATATGGAGGCCGAACTGCAGCTTTCCGTGGAGGATCTGGTAAAAGGCGGGCAAAAACAGCTTTCTTTCGCTTCACGGACGGGCCGGCGCTCCGAAGTGAAAGAGATAAATGTGAAACTGCCCAAAGGCCTGCGCGACGGCGCCACTATACGCCTGCGCGGCCAGGGCCGCGAGGCTGGCGGCCATGCAGGGGACCTTTACCTTAAGATCCGCCTGGCCCCGGACCCCCGTTTTGAAATAGACGGCGACGACCTGAACGCCAGGGTAGAGGTGATGCCCTGGGACGCGGCGCTGGGCGCCGAGGTGCGCGTGCCTTCTCCTTACGGGCCGGTAACGGTAAAGCTCCCCCCCGGTTCCGGGTCCGGCCGCCGGCTGCGCCTGCCGGGCCGCGGCCTGCCGCGCAAGGACGGGACCCACGGCGACCTCTACGCGGTCTTCTCCCTGGCTCTCCCGGAAAAACTTTCCGCCAAACAGCTGGAGTTGCTGAAGAAACTGAAGGATTCGTTCTAGCCGCGGCTTTTGCCGCCGGAGGCCCCGGGCTTTGCCCGGGGCTTTCTTTTTGGCAGGCAAAACCCCGGCGCCCGTTAGACGGGCGGCCGGGGCGGTAAGGAGGACCTGCGAGGTTCTCTTAGTTGAACTGCGCTTCGGATATCTGGACGGTCACGGCGTCCAGTTTCTTCTGCTCGGCGGACTGCATGCCGTTGGCGAAGGGGGCGCCTATCTCTTTCATCACGCCGTCGCCCTGCACGTAGTAGATGGCCTTGCCCTGGATATCCTTGATGGCGGTGTGGACCACCCAGCGCAACTGCAGCTGCATGGAGGCCACGGGGTCCTCGTGCGTGCCCACGTTGGCTATGGTGGAATCCGGCACTTCGGAGACCAGGCTGACCTTGTAGCCCCAGGCGGTGGTCACGCTGATGGGCTCCACGGTGACGCCGGTGAGGAACTTGCCCTTGCCCTGAAAGTTGCCGCTGTGGGTCCAGTGCACCTGGTAGATGACCTTGACCACTTCGGAGCCGTAGCCGTTCTTCATGGAGAAGGCGTAGCGCTTGGTGGAAGGCCTGTTCCAGCCCTGCAGCTGGGTCCAGTGGCTGGTGCCGAAGGGTACCGCGTTAGCGTAATTGGTGGTGATGTTGACCACCGGCTGGTTCTTTTCGATGATGCTCCAGATCTTGTCCACCAGGTTCACGATCTTGTCGATCGCGTCCACGGTGCCGTTCACCACCGCGATGCCGTTATTGAAGCCGGCCAGCGGGTCCGGGGTTCCGGGCGTGGCGGGCGTGCCGGGGGTGGCCGGTTCGCCGGGCTTGGGCGGGTTGATCTGGGGGCCCGAGGGCGGCTTGGGCAGCGCGTCCGGTCCGGGGATCGTGGGCACGGCGGCAGTGGGGCCGTTGCCGGGGTTGAGCGGCAGGGTCCCGCCGCGGTCGTCGGCGGCGATCTCCTCTATCATCACGGACGATTCGTCCGCGGTGAAATACCTGAGGTCCTGGTTGTCTGCGGCAGACACCCGCCCCGTCATCAGGGCGGCTACAGCCGCGGTCAGTGCAAGCAGTTTCTTCATCTTTACGTCCTCCTTTACCTATTCCGGCCGCCCTCGCGGCCGGGTACTGCAAATCAGAATACTTTAGCCGGGTCCAGCAGGGGCGCGGCGGAGCCTACGTCGGCGGCGTCCTTCCAGGTGCTCTTCCAGGGGCTGGCGATCTCTTCGAAGAAACCGTCGGCCTGGATGTAATAAACGCTGGTACCTTCTACTTCCTTAAGGGCGCTGGCCATGCGCCAGGTGAGCTTGAGCTGCATGGAGGCCACGGGGTCGGCGTCGGTGCCCACGTTGGCGATGGTGGAATCCGGCACGGTCGCGGACATGTGGAAGCGGTAGCCCCAGGAGACGCTGGCCACGGTGGGCACCACCGTCACGCCGGTCAGGTATTTGCCGGTACCCTTATAGCTTCCGTTGTAGGAGAAGATCACCTTGTGCTTGGAATCTATCATGGTGCCGCCGTACATGTTCTCCGCGTAAAAACCGTAAACGTAGGTTTTTGGCTTGCTCCACTGGCTCATCTGGGAAGCCGCCGTTATGCCCTGGGGATAGGCGGTGGCGTACTTGGTGTCCAGGTTGAGCACCGGCTTATTGTCCCTCACTATATCCCAGGCCTTGGTGGCTATGTTGACTATCTTTTCCAGGGAGACCAGTATGCCGGCCAGGTCCTTCGGGGGAGTCTCGGTGAGCGGGAAGTTTACGTAGTTCATGTCCGGCTCGTTCTTGACCTCCAGGAGTATCAGCCTGATGGATCTCGTGTTCAGAGTGTGGTATTCGGGATAAGCCTTGGCGGCGCTTTTTTCGGTTGGGGTGAATTCCGAAGAGTCCTGGGGAGTGTTGCGCTCTATGATGTACTGGGCCCGGGACAAAGCCGGGAAGGCGCAGAAAAGCGCCAGAAGGAACGCGGTTAAGGAGGAAAGGTGTATTTTCATTTGCTGTTGACTCCCTGTACCACTTGCTACATTACTAGTATATCCTCCACACGGGTAAGTCATCAGCGTCCAAAGGCCCAGGCGCGCGAGATATTTAGGCCCACCCTCTTCTGGGTCTTTGGACCTATGCCCCCCTTGACTTGTAAAGCCCGTGTCAGCCAAAAGCAAGAGGGCGGGCCTTGCCGGCCCGCCCTCTGCGTTTTAGCGAGTACCTTTAAGCGGCTACTTTCTCTTCCACTTTGGGGGTCTCGCAGTTCATGGCGGCTATCTGCGTGTACACGCTCATGCGCCACTTGTATTCCTCTTCGGCCAGCTTCGCCAGTTTGGCCGCCACTTCCGGGTTGCTCTTCTGCAGCGTGCGGAAGCGGTTCTCGCCGTTCATGAAGTCGGCCACGGAGATCGTGGGCGGCTTGCTGTCTATGGTCAGCGGGTTCTTGCCCTGGGCCTTGAGCGCGGGGTTGTAGCGGAACAGCGGCCAGCGGCCGGACTGCACCGCCTTCTTCTGCTCGTTCATCCCGGAGCCCATGTCGATGCCGTGCGCTATGCAGTGGCTGTAGGCGATGACTATCGACGGGCCGTCGTAGGCTTCGGCTTCCGCCAGGGCCTTCACGGTCTGGTTGTAGTCGGCGCCCATGGCGATCTGGGCCACGTAGATATTGCCGTAGGTCATGCTGATCATGGCCAGGTCCTTCTTGGGCAGCGGCTTGCCGCCCGCGGCGAACTGCGCCACGGCGCCCAGCGGGGTGGCCTTGGACATCTGGCCGCCGGTGTTGGAGTACACTTCGGTGTCCAGCACCATCACGCGGACCTTGCGGCCGGTGGCCAGCACGTGGTCCAGGCCGCCGTAGCCTATGTCGTAGGCCCAGCCGTCGCCGCCGAGGATCCACACGGTCTTCTTTATGAGGTAGTCGGACAGGGTGCCAAGGCGGGCGGCCTGCTCGCCGCCTACGGTTATCAGGGCTTTCTTAAGGTCGGTAACGCGGCCGCGCTGCTGCTCTATGCCCACCCAGTCTTCCTGGTTGGCGTTTAGTATCTCGTCGGCCAGCTTCGCCTGCGCCTTCAGCGGGCCTTCTTTCATGGCGGCCAGCAGCTCGCGGGCTTCGCCGTTCATCTTGTCGTAGGCCAGGCGCATGCCCAGGCCGAACTCGGCGTTGTCTTCGAACAGCGAGTTGCTCCAGGCCGGGCCCTTGCCGTCCTCGCGGGTGCAGTAAGGCGTGGTGGGCAGGTTGCCGCCGTAGATGGACGAGCAGCCGGTGGCGTTGGCCACGGTGAGGTGGTCGCCGAACATCTGCGTCATCAGTTTTACGTAGGGCGTTTCGCCGCAGCCGGCGCAGGCGCCGGAGAACTCGAACAGCGGGCGGACCAACTGGGAGCCCTGCACGGTGTTGCGGTTGACCTTGGAGGAACCCTGGTCCTTGAGGGCCAGGAAGAACTTGAAGTTCTCACGCTCGGTCGCGCGCAGCGGGAACTGCGGGGCCAGGTTGATGGCCTTCTTGCCGGTCTCCTTGCCTTCCTTGCGCTCCTTGCCGGGGCAGCTGTACACGCAGGCTCCACAGCCGGTGCAGTCTTCCACGGCGGTCTGCACGGTGAACTTGAGGCCTTTGAGGGCCGGGGCCTTGGCATCGGCCGACTTGAAGGTGGCCGGGGCCTTGGCGAGCTCGGCGCCGTCGTACGCCTTGATGCGGATAGCGGCGTGCGGGCAGACCAGCGAGCAGAAGCCGCACTGGATGCACAGGTCTTTTTCCCACACCGGGGACTCCAGGGCGATGTTGCGCTTCTCGTACTGGGAAGTCGCGGTAGGGAAGGTGCCGTCCACGGGCATGGCGCTGACAGGCAGCTCGTCTCCGCGGAAGGCGATCATCTCGCACAGCGTCTTGCGCACGAACTCCGGGAACCCCTCTACGGCGCAGGAACGCACGATCTTGGAGTTCGCTTTGCCGACCTTCACTTCCTGGATGGCGGCCAGGGTCTGGTCCACGGCGGCGTAGTTCTTGTTGACCACTTCCTCGCCCTTCCTGGAGTAGGTCTTCTTGATGGAGGTCTTGATGGCGGCGATCGCCTCGTCCTTCGGAAGGACGCCGGAGATACCGAAGAAGGCCGTCTGCATGATGACGTTGATGCGCGCGCCCATGCCGGTGGCTTCGGCGATCTTGGAGGCGTCGATCACGTACATCTTCAGGTTCTTCTTAACGATGGTTTCCTGCACCTCTATCGGCAGCTTGTCCCAGACTTCGTTGGCGCCGAACGGGCTGTTGAGCAGGAAGATGCCGTTGTCTTCGGCGCGGTTGAGCATCTCGTATTTCTCGAGGAAGCTGAACTGGTGGCAGCCGATGAAGCGGGCCTTGCTGACCAGGTACGGCGCCCTTATGTAGGACTTGCCGAAGCGCAGGTGGCTGGCGGTCATGGAGCCGGCCTTCTTGGAGTCGTACACGAAGTAGCCCTGCGCGAACTGGCCGGTCTCTTCGCTGATTATCTTGATGGTGTTCTTGTTGGCGCCTATGGTGCCGTCGGAACCCAGGCCGAAGAACAGCGCGCGGAAGGTGTCCGCGGGCTCGGTGGTGAAGTTCTCGTCGTACTTGAGCGAGAGGTTCGTCACGTCGTCGTTGATGCCTACCACGAAGCCGTTGAGGGGCTTGGCGGCGGACAGGTTCTCGAACACGGCCTTGGCCATGGCCGGGGTGAACTCCTTGGAGCCGAGGCCGTAGCGGCCGCCGACTATGGTGGGCAGCTCTTTGAGCTGGCCGGCCTTGAAGGCGGTGGAGCAGACGGTGACCACGTCCTGGTAGAGCGGTTCGCCCAGGGCGCCGGCTTCCTTGGTGCGGTCCAGCACGGCGATCTGCTTGACGGACTTGGGGAGGGCCTTTATGAAATCAGCTTCGGAGTAGGGCCTGTAGAGGCGCACTTTCAGCACGCCCACTTTCTCGCCTTTGGAGACGAGGTAGTTGACGGTGTCTTCCAGCACGTCGGCGCCGGAGGCCATCACCACCACGACCTTGGTGGCGTCGGGCGCGCCCACGTAGTCGAAGAGGTTGTATTTGCGGCCGGTCAGCTTTTCGAACTGGCCCATGGCTTCCTTTACCATGGTGGGCACGGCGGTGTAGAACTTATTGCCGGCTTCGCGGCCCTGGAAGAACACGTCCGGGTTCTGGGCGGTGCCGCGCAGGGTGGGGTGCTCGGGGTTGAGGCCGCGGGCCTTGTGCTCGGCTATGAGCTTCTCGCTGATCATGCTGCGCATGACTTCGGGGGAGAGCGGCTCCACCATGTTCAGCTCGTGGCTGGTGCGGAAGCCGTCGAAGAAGTGCAGGAAGGGCACGCGGGTCTTGAGCGTGGCGGACTGGGCTATGAGGGCGAAGTCCATGGCTTCCTGGGGGTTGGCCGAGGAGAGCATGGCCCAGCCGGTCTGGCGGCAGGCCATCACGTCGCCGTGGCCGCCGAAGATGGAGAGCGCGTGGGCGGCGACTTCGCGGGCGCTGACGTGGAACACGGTGCTGGTGAGCTCGCCGGCGATCTTGAACATGTTGGGGATCATCAGCAGCAGGCCCTGGGAGCAGGTGAAGGTGGTGGTGAGGGCGCCGGCGGTGAGCGCGCCGTGGACCGCGCCGGAAGCGCCGCCCTCGGACTGCATCTCTATGACGGAAGGGACGGTGCCCCAGATATTCTTGTCGCCTTTGGCGCTCCAGACGTCGGACAGTTCGCCCATTACGGACGAAGGGGTGATGGGGTATATCGCTATGACCTCGTTGGTCTTGTGGGCCACGAAAGCCGCGGCCGTATTGCCGTCCATTGCAACTCTTTTATTAGACATTATTTATTCTCCTTAAGGATGTAACCGCAAATCTGGAACTTCTGAGTTCCTAAAGTATACCATTTTTGCCTTTCCCCCCGCCCCCCCGCGCCGTTACCCCCGTTACGCAGGTTCGCGGGGCCTGTCGCACGGGCGCCACCCGCTCCGACTAATCGTCCTGCCTGGAAATCTCCCCAGGTCGGACCGCCTCTTCGCGTTTTGTATAATTATATTATGGAGAACAAACCTAAGAAACCCACACCATCGATCAAGCAGAACCTTGGCCGCCACCAGGACCCGGCTCTGCGCCGCTCCAATTTCGACGAGGTCGCGCTCGGCTTCGGGCTGGAAGAGGCAGTGACCGAGGCGGCCCGCTGCCTTGGCTGCAAGACCAAGCCCTGCGAGCTGGCCTGCCCCGTCAACATCAAGATCCCCGAGTTCGTGGACCTGGTGTACAAGGAAGATATCGGCGCCGCCGCCTCCAAGATCTTCGAGACCTCCCTTTTCCCCGCCATCTGCGGCCGCGTCTGCCCGCAGGAAACCTATTGCGAGGCCGCCTGCGTGCTGAAAGACAAGTTCGGCCCCGTTTCAATAGGGCGCCTCGAGCGCTTTACCGCCGATCATGCCCGCAAAGGCGGCCTGGTCACCCCCCCGCCCTGCGCCCCCGACACCGGCAAGAAGGTCGCCTGCGTCGGCTCCGGCCCCACGTCGCTGGCCGTGGCCGCGGAGCTGCGCAAGCTCGGCCACGCCGTCACCGTCTTCGAAGCCCTGCACGAATTCGGCGGCGTGCTCAGCTACGGCATCCCCACCTTCCGCCTGCCGCGCGAAGTGGTGCGCTTCGAGGTGGACATGCTGCGCCGCATGGGCGTGCGCTTTCTCAAGAACGTGATGATAGGCAAATCCATCACCATAGAGGAACTTAAAAAAGATTTCGATATCATCTATATAGGTTCCGGGGCCGGTCTGCCCAGTCCCATGAACGCGCCCGGCGAGGACCTGGTGGGCGTCTACAGTTCCAACGAGTTCCTCACCCGGGTGAACCTGATGGAGGCGTACAAGTTCCCCGTTTCCGATACTCCGTATTACGTGGGCAAGAAGACCGTGGTGGTGGGCGGCGGCAATACCGCCATGGACTCCGCCCGCTGCGCCATGCGCCTGGGCCCCGAAAGCGTCACCTTGCTCTACCGCCGCACAAGGGCCGAAATGCCCGCCCGCGCCGAAGAAGTGGAGAACGCCATGGAGGAGGGCATAAAGTTCGAATTCCTCACCGCCCCCGTTGAACTGGAAGGCGACGAGCAGGGCCGCCTCAGGCGCGTGAAGTGCATCCGCATGGCGCTTGGCGAGCCCGACGCCAGCGGCCGCCGCAAGCCGGTGCCGCAGAAGGGTTCCGAATTCTACATAGAGGCCGACAGTCTGGTGGTGGCCATAGGCCAGAGCCCCAACCCGGTGATACAGCAGACCACTCCCGGCCTGACGGCGAATAAGTGGGGCTGCATAACCGCCGAAGAGCGCACCGGCAAGACGGCCCTGGACGGCGTCTACGCCGGCGGAGACGTGGTGCGCGGCGGCGCTACGGTGCTGCTCGCCATGAAAGACGGCAAGGCGGCCGCCATGGCTATACATGAAAAACTTTCCGGCAAGGCTGAATAATATGAAACACGACATCTACTCCACCGAAGGCCTCTACAGGATAGTCGAGAAGGCGGACCTTTCCCCCACCATCTCCAGGCACGTCATCTACGCCCCCCTCATCGCCGCCAAGGCCAAGGCCGGGCATTTCGTGATCCTGCGCTGCCGTCCCGGCGGCGAGCGCGTGCCGGTGACGCTGGTGGACTGGAGCCCGGATAACGGCACCGTAACCGTCATCATCCAGGCCATAGGCAAGTCCACCTCGGAAATGAACTCGCTCAAGACCGGCGAATCCTTCTCCGACGTGGCCGGCCCGCTGGGTACCCCCGTGGAGATAAAGAAGTACGGCACCGTGCTGGGCGTGGGCGGCGGCGTGGGCATAGCCGAACTCTACCCCATCGCCCGCGCTTTCAAGGAAGCCGGCAACCAGGTGGTGTCCATACTCGGCGCCCGCTCCAAGGACCTTCTCATCCTTGAAAAGGAAATGGCCTCGCTGGGCCGCGTTATCGTTACCACGGACGACGGTTCCGCCGGCAAAAAAGGCCTGGTCACCGACGCCATGAAAGAACTCTATTCGGCCGGGGAGAAACTGGACTCTATCTTCACCATCGGCCCGATAATCATGATGAAGTTCGTGGCGGAGGCTTCCCGCCCGCACGGCACCCCCACCTTCGCCAGCCTCAACCCCATCATGCTCGACGGCACCGGCATGTGCGGCGGCTGCCGGGTGGAGATAGCGGGCAAGCCTAAGTTCGCCTGCGTGGACGGGCCCATGTTCGACGCCCATCAGACCAATTTCGACCAGCTGATGAAGCGCGCGGCGGCTTACCGCCAGCAGGAGAAGGATTCCCTCGAGCAGTACGGCCGCGCCCACGACTGCAGAATAGGGTTGCACTAGGCGGCCATTAAGTGGCAAAATTTGGGTAGTTGCAAACACGAAGTTAGGGAGATACATATAATGAAAAAAATACTGTTAAGCGCGTTCGTGCTGGCGTCCTTCGGCGCCGCCGCCTTCGCCGCCGACTACGGCAGCGCCGGCTGCGGTCTGGGGAGCCTCGCGTTCAAGAACAACGACGGCACGCAGATCCTGGCCGCCACCACCAACGGCACGTTCGGCAGCCAGACCTTCGGCATCACGTTCGGCACCTCGAACTGCAATGCCAAGGGGATGATAAAGGTCTCGATGGCCCGCGAGAGCTTCATCGAAGCCAACTACAAGGACCTGTCCCGCGACGTCGCGGCCGGCAAAGGCGAGTACGTGACCAACCTGGCCAAGCTCTACGGGTATACCCCGGAGACCACCTGGAAGTTCACCCAGCTGCTGCAGAAGAACCACACGACGATCTTCGCCGCCAACAGCGCGCAGACCGCCGTCAACGAGATCAATAAGCTCGTTACCAGCATCTGAGAGACAGCAGGCTCATGAAGTACGAACGGACCGGGCGGTTGACACCTCCGGTCCGTTTTTTATTTTTATCCCTCCTTTTTGCGGCTGCTCCGGTGCTGGCCATCCCCCCCGAGCAGGAACTGCGCCGCCTGGCCCTGCGTCAAACCGCCGCCAAGGCCGAGGCCTGGCAGGACAAGTATTGGCTGCGCCTGGTCTACTACGAGAAGCGTTTTTTCGGCGGCTATAAGAGCCATTCGGTAAATCCCAACTTCTACCTTTCCAAATGGGGCAACATCAGCCCCCGCCTGGAGCTCGAGGCGGCCATAGACGGGCTCTTCTTCGAGGGCAACGACGACGAGAGCCCCGAGTGTCGTTTTCCGGAGCGCTACCTCTGGCTGCGCGAAAAGCTGGGCCTGCAGTCCTCGGAGTTCTCGCGCCGCTGCGAAGCTTTCAATGAGTGGAAAGCCTCCCTCGATACCGAATCCGTCAGCCTGCTGTTCGCGGCCGGCTATCTCAACAACCCTTCCACCTTGTACGGGCACACCTTCCTGCGCCTGCATAAGCGCGGCGGGGCGGGCGCGGACCTGCTGGACTACACCGTAAATTACGCGGCTACCGCGGACGCCGACAGCGGCCTGTTCTTCGCGTTAAAAGGCCTGGCAGGCGCCTATCCCGGCCAATTCTCCACCATTCCCTACTATCTCAAGATCCAGGAGTACCACAACCTGGAGAACCGGGACCTCTGGGGTTTCCCCCTTTACCTGAAGCCGCACGAAATAGACCGCCTCATGCGCCATTGCTGGGAACTGGGCAAGGCGGCTTTCCCTTATTACTTTTTCACCCGCAACTGTTCCTGGCAGCTGATGCCCCTGCTGGACATCGTGAAGCCGGAACTGAAACTTTCGGGCAGGTTCCGCTTCTGGGTCATTCCCTCCGATACCGCCAAGGCCGTACTGGCCGGCACCCTGCCCGGCGTGCCAGACTGGCGCCCCTCGCTCTGGAAGACCGTGGAGTGGAAGCGCGCCCAGCTGACCGAAGGCGAACGCGCCCTGGTGCTGGAACTGGCGCGCGGCGACCAGCAGGCCCAGCTTAAGCGCCTGGAGGGCCTCCCCCCGGGCGTACAGGCCGCCGTACTGGAGACCGCCGCGGACTACCTGAGCTGGCGTTTTTACGCCGGCCGCATAAGCAAGGACGAACTGGACAAGCGCACGGACCCGCTCCTGGCCGTCCGCGCTCCGCTGGGAGAGCAGGCTACTTTCACCGGCGGCCCGCAGCGGCCTGCCAATATCAAGCAGGCCCATGAGAGCCTGCGGGTGGGCGCGGGGGTTACGGCGCTGAAGAACGGCACCGCCTACGACCTGAGCCTGCGCTACGCCCTCCAGGACCTGCTCGACGACCCGGCCGGCTACCTGCCCGACGCGGCGCTGGAAATGGGCGCCTTCAAGCTCCGCTACGAGGAGCGCTATAACCGCTTCTACATGAAAGAAGCCCGCTTGGTGCGGGTCGTCAGCATGAACCCGTGGGACAGCTGGGTGCGGCGCCAGTCCTGGGAACTCGGCGCCGGGGTGGAGCAGGCCGACGAAACGGGCCGCCAGCCCGGCAGTTCCGCCATCTGGACCATGAACGCCGGCTCCGGCGTCTCCGCAGAGTGGCGGGGACCCGTGCGCCAGCTCTGGTACCTGCTCGCCCAGGCGGACGGCGGTCTGGGCGGGGCCCTGGAGTCCCGCTGGCGCGCCGGCCCCGGCGTAAAAGGCGGGGTCCTGCTGGAGAAAGGCGCCTTGCGCGCCAATTTCGAAGCGCGCTATATAGCTTATACTTTCGGCGACACTGACCCGCTTTGGGCCGGCACGGCCGCGGCCTCGCTCAAACTCTCCAAGGATTCGGCCCTGCGCGCCGAGTATTCCTGGCGCGGCGGGGTTAAAGAGGCGGGCCTCTACTACAACGCCTTCGTCTTTCCGCCGTGACTCTCCCTCGCGCCCTGTTCCTGCTGCCGCTGGCCGCCTTGTGCGGCTGCACGCATCTCTTCTTCCAGCCTTCCAAAGGCGTTTTCTCCGACCCGGCCGCCGCGGGCCTGAAATACGAAGTACTGAAATTCCCTTCCGAGGACGGTACGCAGCTGACCGGGATGTTCTTTCCCGCCGCCGGAGAGCCGCTGGCCACGGTGGTGGATTTCCACGGCAACGCGGACAACATGACGGCGCATTACCCCTACTCGGCCTGGCTGGCGGCCGAGGGTTTCAACGTCTTTATCGTGGATTACCGGGGCTACGGGGCTTCGGAGGGCGCCCCTACGCTCGACGGGGTAGTGATGGACGCGCGCGCCTCGCTGGCTCACGCCCTCAAACTGCCCGGCGCGCGGGCGGATAAGATAGTTGTTTTCGGGCAGAGCCTCGGCGGAGCTATCGCCGTAGCGGCGGTGGCGCAATCCGATTTCAAGCCGGCCGCGCTGGTGCTGGAAGGAACTTTTCACTCTTACCGCGGGGTTGCGGCGGCTTCCCTGCGGCGCCACTGGCTTACCTGGGGCGCCGCCTGGCTGCCCTGGGTGGCCGTCAGCGGCCGCCACTCCCCTGCGGACTATATAGTGAACATCACCTGTCCCAAGCTGTTCCTGCACGCCCAGAACGACCCCACCGTGCCTTTTGCCCAGGGCAAGAAACTTTACGACGCCGCCCCCGGCCCTAAAGAATTCTGGCCGGTTCCCGACGGTCACATAGAGGCCTTCGGCCTCTACCGCGAGGTCTTCGGTCCGCGCCTTGTGGGATTCCTTAAAAACGCCCTGCCCGGCTAACCGGCTATTTTTCCTGCGCCTCACCCAGCTCTTTCAGGGCCGTCTTGAGCGCCGCCTCGTGGCGGCGGCTTTCCAGCGGGGCCATCAGGCTGTAGGCGCAGGGCACCACCAGCAGGGTCAGCAGCGTCGAGAGCAGCACGCCGCCTATGACCACCAGGGCCATGGGGATGCGCGTTTCCGCTCCTGGCCCGTAACCCAGGGCGGGCGGTATGGCCGCCGCAATGGTGGCGAAAGAGGTCATCAGGATGGGCCGCAGCCGTATCGGGCAGGCTTCCAGCAACGCGGCGTCCACGGCCAGCCCGCCCTCCCGGCGACGGTTATTGGTGAAGTCCACCAGCAGGATGGAGTTCTTCTTCACTATGCCCATAAGCAGTATCAGCCCTATCATGCTGTAGATAGAGAGCGAATGCCCGCCCAGCTTCAGCGCTATGAAGGCGCCGGTCAGGCTGAACGGCAGGGCAAGCAGCACCGTGAACGGGTGCAGGAAGCTGTTGAACTGCGACGCCAGGATCATGTACGCCACGAACACGCCCAGCACCAGCGCGAAATATAAACTGCCGAAGGATTCCTGGAAGGTCTTGGAGGTGCCGGTGAAGACCACCCGGTAACCGTCGGGCAGCAGCTCTTTGGCCAGCCGTTCCACTTCCTTCAGGGCCTGTTCCTGCGAGGAGCCCTGGGCCACGTTGGCGAACACGCCTATGGCCCGCTCGCGGTTCTTGCGCGAGATGGAGAGCAGCGTGGTCTTCTGTTCCACCTTCACCACTTCGGAAAGACGGATCACTTCGCCGCGGTTGTTGCGCACCCAGATCTTGTTTATATCCTTCGGGTCGCTGCGGTCGCGGCCCAGCAGCTGCACCCGGATGTCGTAGCGCTTGCCGCCGCGCGTGAACTTGCCGGCGCGCACGCCGCCTATCATGGAATTCACTGCGTCCCCGATCGAGGCCACGCTTACGCCGCGGGCCGCCGCCTTCTCGCGGTCGGGCACCACCTGGACTTCGGGCATGCCTTCCTGGTAGTCCGTGTCCACGTCCGCCATCTTTCCGGAAGCCGTCATTTTTTCCATCAGCAGGCGGCTGTACTCGCCCAGTTTCTCCCAGTTGGGGCCGCGCACGCTGAACTCCACCGGGAAGCCGCGCTGGGCCGTAAAGCCCGAAAGCGACGGGTCCTGGATGGCCGCGCGGCTCACGCCTGGACTGGCGTTGAGCGGCTTGCGGGCGTAGCGCATGAACTCCTGCTGGGTCGGGGGCTTTTTCTGTCCCGGCAGCGGCACGCGCTCGGCGGGAGGCTTCATGGCTATCATCAGCATGCCCTGGTTCACCTGGCCGCCGCCGAAGCCGCCGGTATTGGCCATAAAGGTGCGGATGTTGGGCTGGGCCATGGCCCACCGTTCGGCCTCTTCCATGGCCTTGGCGGTGACTTCCAGGGGCGTCCCCACGGGCATCTGTACGCGGGCCAGGAAACGGCTCTGGTCCTGCGCCGGAGAGAATTCCTTGGGGATGAATTTCACCAGTGACATGGAGGCGGCGAAAATAACTACGGAGACCGCGATCACCGCCCAGCGGTGATGCAGCAGCCGGCCCAGCAGCCCGGCATAAGAGCGCCGGGCCCGCTCCATAAGCGAGTCCATGGCGCGGCCTATCCACAGCGAACGTTCGGCGTCCACGAACTGCGAACAGCGCATGGGGGTGAGCGTGAGCGCCTCCAGGAGCGAAAGCATCACCGCCGCCGTCATGGTAACGCCGAACTGGAAGAAGAACTTGCCTATGATGCCCTGCATGAACACCACGGGCAGGAAGATGGCGAGGATGGCCACCGAGGCCGCCATGGCCGGGAAGGTCATTTCCCGCGCGCCCAGGATAGCGGAGCGCACGCGCCCCTCCCCCTTCTCGTTATGGCGTACTATGTTCTCCAGCATCATGATGGCGTCGTCCACCACTATGCCTATGGCCAGCGTCAGGCCGAGCAGAGTGAAGGTGTTGAGCGTGAAGCCCATGAAATAAAGGACGAGGAAAGAGCCGACTATGGACGTGGGGATGGCCAGCAGCACGTTGAGGGTGGAAGACCAGGAGCCCAGGAACAGCCAGCAGACCACGGAGGTCAGGATCACCGACAGCACCAGCGTAAAATTCAGTTCATGGGTGGACTCCTCTATGAAGCGGGTGGAGTCGTTGACTATTTCCAGGCGCATGCCTTCCGGCAGGTTCTTCTTTATCTCTTCTA
>JAMPXK010000096.1 GCA_023701245.1 Elusimicrobiales bacterium
CTTCTCTCACAGTCTAAAAGTTACGCCGCCCTGGCGCCCGGCTAGGGCAGGAACTCCAGGACATCATCTTTTTCCAGGCGCCCAAGAGCGCGGCCGGCGGGCAGTTCCAGCACGCCCCGCGCCCCGGCTACCCACGGGGAGAATTGCCAGGGCTTAAGCCCCAGAACTCGCAGCACTTTCAGGTTCTCGTCCAGGAAAACGGCGTCGATAGGAAAGCGCATGAAGCACATGTGGATCATGGCGCAGGGTTCCAGCCAGAGGCCTTCTTCCGCCCCCAGCGAGGCCCGCGGAATGAGGCCGAAGAGCCGGGCGGAAAAAGTGTCGGCCCGCCCGGCGGCGGCCGAAACCTGCGCGTTCCTGGTCCGGTTAAAAACTTTCATGCTTTTACTTGAGGAGGGCGAATTTGCCTACCGCGGCGTCCTTGGCGGTCTTCACCCTGAAAATATAGACCCCGCTGGCCGCCGGGACGCCGGCCTCGTTGCGGCCGTCCCAGGACAGGGAATCCAGTTTCTTCACCAGCTCCCCCTCCGACGTATAGACCTTGACCTCCACGTCGGAAGCGCTGATGCTTTCGGGGACGGTGAAGGTGACGCGGCGCTGGGTCTTGGGATTGAAAGGATTGGGATAGGCGACGGCCTTGTTGGTGCCGGCGAACTGCTTGGTGCCGGTCACGGCCAGGCGCAGGGCCTTCAGGGCGTTGATGCGGCCAAAACCGAAATCACGATCCGGGCCTATGCCACCGAGATCGTCCGCCGAATTTTTTATAACGTCGAACACCTGGGTGCGGGTGAAGGTCGGTTTGGCCGACCACACCAATGCCGCAAGTCCAGCGGCCATGGGAGAAGAGAAAGAAGTGCCGGTAGCCGAAGCATACCCATTGTGGATATCAGTGGTATAAAGCCCAACCCCGGGCGCGGTTATGCCCTTAAAAATCATATCACTATCTGTGTTTGAAAAAGACGCCAGCGTATCTTTGGAATCAGTCGCCCCTACGGCGTAAACTCCTGAGCAATTTGCAGGAGAATCAATAACAGTAAGTCCCTCGTTTCCCGCAGCAGCGAATAACAAAAGCCCGGCACTTGCAGCATTAGTAACGGCGGTTTGTAATGCGAGAGAACAACCCAATCCGCCCGGAGTTCCTAAACTCATATTAACAATTATTTTGCCATAAGCCGCGGTGTTATGCCTTGGGACAACATAATCAATTCCCGCGGCAATTGCATTTTCAGTAGTACCGCAAAGGCGCGCAGGCTTATCAGAACAATCCTCTTCGCAATCGGCATCGTCAAAGACCTTAAGAGAAACCAGCTGAGCTCCCCATGACAGACCAGTCACCCCAGCGGCATTATCAGAAACGGCCGCAGTGACTCCAGCCACTCGCGTAGCATGATTACATGCGGGGGTCGGTAACTGATCATCCGAAGAAACGGGGAGACTTTCCGGAGTAAATGCTTTACTTGCAGTATTCGCTAATTTGCCGGAGAGTTCCGGATGCGAGCCGTCTATTCCGGTATCGATCACCGCCACGGTAACGCGGCTGGAAACACCGGTCTCGTATTCCCAGGCGCCGAAAGCCTGGACGAGGGAAAGAGCGTACTGGGTACCGAGGTAAGGATCGTCGGGAACGCGCCGGGCGCGAAAAACACGGTTGGGCTCCGCCCATTCCACCGTGGGCAGGGCCGACAGCAGGGCCAGCGCGGAAGAGACGTCCATGCCACCCGGGAAAGAGACCACTGACCAGTTGAAACGCTCGAAGGTCGAAACAACCCGGAAGCCGGAAGGCTGAAGGACGCCTAGAGCCGCGGCGGTGGATACTCCGGCTTTGAACCGGACGAGGGAGGACCCGGAAGCGACTTCCAGGTAGGTGGTCTTGCCGGAGGCCGGAGAGAACCTGGCCAGGCGCTCGGACTTAAGCGCGAACAGCGGCGCGGCCGGCAGCAGCAGGCAGAGCGTCAGCAGGCGCGCCGTGGGATTCAGCATTATTTTTTCTTGGTCCAGGCCGCTATCACGGCGGACTCTACCGCGGCCTTAAAGGCCTTGTCGCCGAACTCCAGTTCCGGCGGGAAAGCTATCCAGAACGTGCCCGGCTCTTTGGAGGAGGCCATGACCCCGGCTATCACCAGCAGTTCACCGTCGAAAGAGATCTCGGCGTTGGCGACCCGGGACTTGGACTTGAGGGGCTTGAAAGCTTCGGCTTTAACTTTGGGCAGGGCCTTGGCGGCCTTGGCCGGCGCGCAGCCGGCCTTGAAGCAGGCTTCCAGGCGCCCGTAAAGCCCCTTGGACAGCAGTTTTATGTCGGCGAAGGTCTTGCCCTTGTTGTCGGTGAGCGGCATCACCACGGCGCCGCCTTCCCAGGTCACGCCTTTTACCGTCAGGCCCGGGAAAGAGAAATCCGCCCGGGCCGCGCCTTTTACGGCCGCCGGGCTGACCGCGGTGATCTCCAGCGCCGCCGCCGGCGCGCACAGCGCGCAGCACAGCAGCAGGGAATTAAGAAGACTTTTCATTTATCCTCCGGATTATACCCACAAGGTCGTTGATATCGTCCAGCTCGTAGTCCGCGCCGGAGACCGGCGTATCGAACTCGTTGCCGTATTTGGCCCAGGCCGTCTGCATCCCGAAGGCCTTGGCGCCCTTGATGTCGCGCTCCGCCCAGTCGCCCACCATGATGGCGCTGGCGGGTTCCACATCCATGAGCGAGAGGATCTTCTTGAAGGGTTTGGGCGAGGGTTTCTTCTCGCCGGTGTCGTCGAAAGTGACCACGTGCTCGAAGTAGTGATGCAGCCCCAGGCCCACTATGCGCATCCAGACGGAGAGGCGCGGAGCGTCGGAGACCACGCCCATGCGCACGCCCATCTTGAGCAGGTCGGTCAGGGCCATCTTCACGTGAGGGTAGAGCGTAAAATGCCCGTCCTTGGCGCGCTTGTAGCCTATGATGCCGGCCGCCAGGATCTTGTAGTCGATCTTGCCGAACTCCTTCATCAGCACCTTGTCGAAGATGTTCTGGTCCTCGATGCCCTCGGCCCAGTAGACCTTGAAGATCTTCTCCACCATCTGCGCCTTGGGCAGGTCGAGGCCGGCGTCTATCATGGCGTCCACGGCCGCGTCCACCGCGGCGCGCTTCATGCGC
>JAMPXK010000061.1 GCA_023701245.1 Elusimicrobiales bacterium
ACCTCTACTCCGCCTCGGGCATCATCATAGAGCGTTTCAACGCCCGCCTGGAGGAAATGGCCCTCCAAAAGTAGTCCCCGGGTATAAAAAAAACCGCGGCCCTTAAGAGCCGCGGTTTTTTTGCGCCCGGAATATCAGCTGCGGGCGGCCTTCTGCATCTCCTCGGTGGAGAACACCCGGTAGTTCATCTCGGGGAAGATATTATCCCGCCACTCGATGTCCTTGAGGTAAGTCTCCTCTATGCGGTTGCCCATGATCTGCTCGTAGAGCCCGTTGAAGCGGTGCGTATGGGCCACGAAGCGCTTGGTGGAATAATTCTTGGCCGTGCCCACCGTCATCAGGAAGGCCCAGTCGGAGGACATGCCCAGCACCACTTCGCGCGCGCACTGGTTCAGAGCGCGGCGCAGGACGCCGTCGGCGTTGGGGAACTTGTTGGCCATCTCCACCATGCGTTCCACCTGTTTGTGCAGGTGGCGGTACATCCAGTCGTTGGTGCCGTTAAGCCACACTTCGTTGTAGCCCTTGTCGCCCCAGGTGGACATGGAAGGCTGCACTATCTGGTTGTCCGGGTGGATGGTCAGGTATTCGCTCGGCGTGACCATCTTGATGGTCTTCTGGTCGTGGTGGATCTTCTTGAACAGGAACTCCAGGAAGTCCACGCCCTCGTACCACCAATGGCCGTACAGTTCGGCGTCGTACATGGACACCACTATCGGCTTCTTGCCGAGGAAATGTTCCAGGTGCTCTATCTGCCGCTCGCGGTTGAACATGAAGTTGCCGGCGTGGGAAGCCGCCATCTCGCGGGCTTCCTGCGGGTTATAAGGCGCTTTCTGGTCCAGCTGCACCTTGCCGGTTATCTTGCAGTACTTCATGCCTATGTTGCGGCGTACCCCGTCCTGGTGCAGGTAGGGCTTCACGTAATCGTATTCCAGGTCGTAGCCCAGGTCGCGGTAGAACTCGCGGTAGCGGTTGTCGCCCGGGTAGCCGGTCTCGGCGCTCCACACCTGTTGGGCGCTCTCCATGTCGCGGCCGAAAGCGGCCACGCCGGAAGGGCAGTACACCGGCGCGTACACGCCGTAGCGCGGGCGCGGGCTGCCGTAAATGATGCCGTGGGTCTCCAGGAAGAAGAAGCGGATGCCCTGGGCCTTCAGGAAAACGTCGTCGCCGGGGTTATAGGCGCACTCGGCCAGCCAGATGCCCCGCGGCCCGCGGCCGAAATGCTTGCGGTAGTCGTCGGCGGCCAGCTTGATCTGGGCGTGGACGGCCTCTTTGCGCAGCTCCAGCGGCAGGAAGCCGTGGGTGGCGCCGCAGGTGATGATCTCGAGCTTGCCCATGTCCTGGAATTTCTTGAAACCGTCCAGCACGCGGCCGTGGTAATAATCCTCGTACAGTTCGCGGATGCGGCGGAACTTGCGCTCGTACATCTTGGCCACTTCGTAGTAGCCGGTGTTGCGGGTGCGCACCACTTCCTTCTCGGCCAGTTCCAGGCGCAGGCTGTAGTAGCGCCGGAAGCGCTCCTGCAGCAGCGGGTCCGCCATCATGTTGCACAGCGGCGGCGTGACGGACATCGTCACGCGGAAGTCGGTGCCTTCCGCGGTCAGGCGTTCGTACACGTCCAGAAGCGGGATGTAGGTCTCGCACATCGCCTCGAAGAACCAGTCTTCCTCCAGGAAGTCTTCGTACTCGGGGTGCCGGATGAACGGCAGATGCGCGTGCAGGACTAAAGCGAGGTAGCCTTTTTCTTTATTTGCCATCGGTGGTTGTAACTCTGGTGACCTTTATGTCGATCTCCCTGGAATCGGTCTCGTCCTTGCTCATGGCCTTCACCGGCAGGTCCACCACGCCGTCGGGCAGGGCGAAGCGCATGGAGAAGGTGCCGTCCGGGTTCAAGGTGACCTTGCGGCCGGAAACGGTCACGAAGGCGTCGGGCTCGGTGGCCCCGTAAAGGATCAGTTCGCAGTCCGCCACCAGCCAGAACTTCTTCTGGTCTGGCTTCTGGAGGGTGTGCGAGCTCATGGAACTCACGCCCCAGGAGGAGGCGCGGCTGAAGACCGCGCGCAGCATCTCCCAGCGCTGGGCCAGGGATTTGGCGACCTCGCCCGAACCCTTGCCGATGTACTCCACGCCGGACAGCTGCATCAGCTTGTCGAAATCGGAAGTGACGGCCATCCAGCGTTCGTCGGTCACGTCGGAAACGCGGCCGCCGGGCAGGTTGACGGTATTGGTCTTCACCAGGCCTATGAACTTGCCGTCGGGCAGCAGCAGGCCAACTTCGCAGCAGTAGGACCGCCCGCTCTCCTGCACGTTCACGTACCAGCTCTTGGCTTCCAGCATCACGGGAATGTCGAAATACTTGGCGGCCTCGCCGCCGGTGACGTCGTAAACCCTTATGACCTGGCGGCCCTTCTCAAAAATGTCGGCCCCGTGTTCCTTGCGGGCGTTGTTCCTGGAATTGTCGGTGATCTCCCAGTAGATGAACATCCAGTTGGGATCGCGCGGCAGCAGGGCCGCTTCGGTGGTGCCGTAACCCTCCGGCAAAGCCTTGTGTTCGGCCTCGGGCGCCGTATTGTTCTTCTTGATCTGCCCTGACGATGTCATCGGTTTCTCCTTTCGGATCCGGATTAACTTTAATGCGGGAACCGGGGGCGGACCGGCTCGTTAGTGAATAACGCTGCGCTTTCCCCCCACTCACCCTCTGTCTACATGATAGCAAATTAAGGCCCCCGGGAAAAGGTAAAAAAACCCGCGCTACCGGGTCCGTCTCATAGGGAAAAACGGCTCTAGTCGGCCGCGGGGGCGGGCGGCTCGGGAAAGTACGGCTCCGGCTGAAAAAAGTCGCCCGTGGGGGCGGTGGAGCTGGAATAGAACCAGTCGTATTTGTCCTGGTAGGCCTTTACGGCCCCCGGATCGCTGATAAAAGCGATGTTTTCGAAGGAATTCACGCTGGCGTTGGTGGTCCAGTTGAAAGACCCGGTAGCCAGGAGCCGGCCGTCCAGGATGGCGAACTTATTGTGCAGCGCTCCCTTATCGGTGCGGCCGCGGCGCACCCGCACAGGTACCCCCCCGTCGTAGACCAGCTTGGCGGCGAAAGAATCTTTGGCCATCACCTCGTCCATCAGAAAGCGCACCTGCACGCCGCGCTGCCGGGCCCGCACCAGGGCTTCGGCCAGAGGTTTGGAGGAAAAAGTGAAGGTGACCGCGTCCACGGTCCTGGCGGCTGCGTCTATGATGGCGGCCAGGCGCCCTTCGCTGTCGGAGCCGGGAGAGAACAGGTAGGCGGGCACGGGGGTGCCGTTAAGCGACTGCGCCGGGGCCGGGTCCTGCGGAGGCGCGCCGTAGTAGCCCGCCGGCAATTCGGGGGAAGGGCCCTGGGACACCAGGCGGGACTTGGCCCAGGTCCACTCGAAATAGGCCGAGTAGCCCTGCACGTAGACCGGGTGCCTGGCCACCAGGATATTCTCCAGGTTGGAAAAAGTGGCGCCGAAGGTCCAGTTGTAGGAGCCCAGCGTGGCCACGGTCCCGTCGAAAATGCCGATCTTGTTATGGTTCACGCCGTAAGCCCGGGTGCCGCGCAGGGTCCGCAGCTCTATCCCCTCGGCCGCGATCAGCCGTTTGATATCCGGCGTAGGCTGGCTGAAAACGTGGCTCTCGTTCACGATGAGGCGCACCTTCACCCCCCGGTCGCGGGCCCTTAACAGCGCGTCAGGGGCGTCCTTGAGGTTCACGCTGAACATCATCACGTCCACGCTGGAGAGCGAGGCGTCTATCAGCTTCACGGTGAGCTCGTTGAGGTAGCCGAAGGAGTAATCGGGAATGTGGGAGAAATCCCCGCGCTTGTAAACAGGGACCGGGGTGCGCGCCTCGAAAGCGGCCTGCTCCCGCGGGGAAGCGGTCACTTCGAAATTGGCGGCCAGCACTTCCGGGGAAAGCAGGGCGAGCGGGGAACTATCTCCGGCGGCCCTGGCGCAGGGGGTCAAAGCAAGGAGCAACAGGGCGGCGCTGATGAGGCAGTTCACCATATATATATTTTACCCGTATAGCGGTTCTTCACAAGGTCTATTGGACCCAGGCCCGTCTGGGTCCAAAGGCCCGGCAAGGCGTGGGCCTATTCCCTTTTGCCGGGGGGTCCTTTGACGCTGGTCAACCCTCGTTCCGGGGATTACAATATGTCATGCGTAACACTCAGTCCCGGAATGGAGACATCATGCACAAGGTCCTTGCCTGCCTGGCACTGTTACTCTTCCCCTTCTCGGCCGCCTTCGCCCAGCTCAACGCCTACTTCGTCAACGTAGGCCAGGGCGACGCCATCTACCTGGAGCTGCCCAACGGCAGCAACGTGCTGATAGACGGAGGGCCCGCCGGTAAACCCATAGTGGACTTCCTCAAGTCCAAGAACGTGACCAAGCTGGACCACGTGGTGTTCACCCACCCCCACAGCGACCACTACATGGGCCTGCTCAAGGTCCTGGAAAACTTCCAGGTCAACAATTTCTACGACACGAAGATCGACAATACCGACGCCGGCGGCGACGACTCCCTGCGCAAGATGGCGGCCGCGGAGCCGGGCTGCAAGGTCAGCTACCCCGAAGCCGGCGACCAGCTGCCCTGGGACAAGAACGTGACCGTAAAAGTCTTCAATTCCTGTTCCGCCCCGGTCTCCTCCGCCAACAACACCGTCCTTAATAATTGTTCCATAGTGATGCGCCTCTACTACAACGGCCACGGCATCCTGCTGATGGGCGACGCGGAAAGCGAAGTGGAGAACGCCATCATGCGCGTTTTCAAGTCCGGTCTTAATTCCACCTATCTCAAGGTAGGGCACCACGGCTCGCGCTACTCCACCTCGGCCAAGTTCCTGGAGCGGGTGCAACCTAAGGTCGCCGTCCTCTCCGTGGGCCAGGACAACAATTTCGGCCATCCGCATAAGGAACTGATGGACCGCCTGAAAGCCGCCAACACGCAGATCTTCTCCACCGTGTTCGGCACCCAGTCGCTGGTCATCCCGGCGCCCAAGCGCGGCATGCAGCTGCTCGTCAACGGCGTTCCGGAGTTCGGCGGCCTGGCGGCGGACCAAAGCGCCGCGGAATTCAATATGGAAGAAAGAGTGGAGACCGGCGTGGAATCGGAAGCCCTGCAGCAGCTCAGGCAGCAGGCCCGCTAAACCCCGCCCGAACCCGTAAAAAAGCCCGCGAAGACCGCGGGCTTTTTCATTTTCAGGGCAGCAGGGGAGAAGAGGGCGGCAGGCCGTAAAGGCGCGCCAGGCTTTCGCGGGTCAGGGTCTGCGCGGCTGGCCCGAAAGAGAATTCCCCGCCGTGTCCCAGCAGCAGGGCCTTATTGCAGCCCGGCCGGGCCAGGGCCGGCTCGTGCAGCACGGCCGCCACCGCCAGGCGCCGCGCGGCCAGGCCGGCCAGCAGGGCCATGACGGAAGCTTTGTATTTCAGGTCCAGGTGGGAGGTCGGCTCGTCGAGCAGCAGCACCTTGGCCTCCTGGGCCAGGGCCTGGGCTATAAAAGCCAGCTGCCGCTCGCCGGTGGAGAGCGAATTCACCGCCCGGCCGGCCAGCGCGGCTATGCCCGTCTCCGCCAGGGCCCTGTCCGCGGCCTCCTCGTCCTGCCGGGAATAACCCCGCCAGAACCCGGCGCGCGCCGTGCGCCCCAGCAGTACCAGTTCCCTCACCGAAAAATCATACGGGGTCGTTGTTTCACTCGGCACGTAGGCGGCCAGGCCGGCCAGGCGGCGCGCGTCCATGCCCGCCGTATCCGCCCCGCCCAGCAGCACCTGCCCCGCGGCGGGCTTCATGAACCCGGTCAGCAGCTTGAGCAGAGTGGATTTGCCGGAGCCGTTGGGCCCCAGCACGCACATGAAATCCCCCGGCCGCAGTTCGAAAGCGACCTCCCGCAGGAGCGGCTGTGCCCCGTAGGAGAAAGTAAGCCCGGTAACCTTAAGGGACGGCATCAGGCCCTCCCCCGGGAATTCTTCCAGAGCAGCCACATGAAGAAAGGCGCCCCGGCCAGGGCCATGATCACCCCGGCGGGGACTTCCGCCGGCGGGAAAAGCAGACGGCCCGCGGCGTCGGCGCAGGCCAGCAGGGCCGCGCCGCCTATGGCCGAAGCCGGGATAAGCGTGCGCGCGGACGGGCCGGAGATAAGGCGGATGATATGCGGCGTCATCAGCCCCACGAACCCGATGGTCCCCCCCACGGCCACAGCCGCCGAAGTGGCGGCGCAGGCCAGCGCGAAGAAGATCAGGCGCTCGCGCCCGGGATCCGCCCCCAGGTGATAGGCCTTTTCCTCCCCCAGGCTCATGGCGTCCAGCGCCCGCCAGCGCAGCGCGGCCAGGGTCCCGGCCGCGGCTATGACGGCCGCGGAGAACAGCAGCACTCCGGGCTCGGCCGCGTAGAGCCCGCCCAGGACGAAGTTGAAAAGCGAGAAGGCGCGTTCGCGCGCCGCGCTGAGGACAAGCATCACCAGCGCCGACAGGAAGGCGCTCACCGCCACGCCCGCCAGCACCAGGGCGGCGTCCGACAGGCGCCCGGCCAGGCGGGCCAGCCAGTAGGAAAGGAAAGTGGCGCCAAAGGCCCCCGCGAAAACGGCGGCGAAGAAGACCGGGGAGGAGCGCTCTATCCCGGCGAGAAAACAGAAGACCGCGGCGGCCGTGGCGCCGGCGGAGGTGCCGAGGATGTACGGGTCGGACAGCGGGTTCTTGAGCGCGCCCTGGAACAGCGCCCCCGCCAGCCCCAGCCCGGCCCCCACGGCCAGGGCGGCCAGCGTGCGCGGCAGGCGCAGGTTCAGGATGATCTCGGGGGACAGCCCGGCCGGCCCGGCAGCGAGCGACAGCAGGCACGCCGCGCCCAGGCCAAGAAGCAGCAGCAAGCCCTTACTTTTTCCCATACAGCAGCGCCCTCAACCGCTTTATCTCGCCGAACAGCCGCGGCCCCGGCCTGGAAAAAGCGTCGCGGTCCAGCTGGGTCAGCACGCGCCCGCTCTTTACGGCGGCCAACTGCCCGGCCAGCGGCCGGGCCAAAAACTCTTCCCGGGTGCCGGCCAGCAGTATCACGGCCTCCGGGTCCAGCAGCAGCACCTGCTCCCAGGAGGCCTGGAAATAGCCGCGGTCCTCTCCGGCAAAAATGTTCGTCCCGCCGGCCAGGCGCAGCGCGTCGCTCAGGAAAGACCTGCCGCCGGGCGTCCAGCCGCCGGCGTCGGCCTCCAGGTAGACTTTCAGGGGCTTTTGCGGCTGCCCGCCAGCGATGGCCGCGGAAAGTTCCTTTACCAGGCGCTCGCCCTGCGGCCGGCGGCCCAGTTCCGCCGCTATCAGGCGTATCGTCGCGAAAATATCGGCCGCGCCGCGCTCCTGCGGCACGCTCACCACTTTCAGCCCCAGCGCGGCCAGCTGACCGGCGGACGACGCCGAAGCCCATTCCCCGGCAAAGACCACGTCGGGTTTCAGGGCGTAGACTTTTTCCACGTTCGGGCGGAGGTAATCCCCGGTGCGCTCTATTTTGGCCGCCTCGGGCGGCCAGTCACAGAAATTGGTAACGCCGACCAGGTCCTTGCCCGCCCCCAGCGCGAAGATGATCTCCGTGTACGAAGGCATGAGCGAAACCGCCCTCTTCGCCTGGCAAAGGCCCGGCGTCAGGAGCAGGCAGACAAGCAGCGGAAGTTTGACCATAATTAAAAAAACCCTTCCTCCAAAGAGAAAGGGTTTCGAACTCCCCCTCGGAGGCGCCCCGCCGTAAAGCGGGGTTGCAGTAGACCGGGCTCGCCTTGCGGCATTACCGTTGCGGGGCAGCCCCGGGATCTCACCGGGTTCCTTCTGCGTACGGACCTATTATCGCAAAAAAGCCTGCCGCGGTCCAGCGGCTACTGGACCTCCCGGCGAGAAAGGACACTCCTTAGAGCGAGTGCCGCGGCTATCAGCGCCGGAGCGGCGACGAACCAGATCTTGAGCAGGCGCGCGTCCCCGGAGAGCAGCGCGCAGATAAGGCAGGAGTACAACAGGTAGCCAAGGAAGGCCAGTATAGGCAGCGTCTCTATCATTTTTTGGGAATGGTTCGTCATCAGATCCCCCAGAGCGTAAAATTGACAGGCGGGACCACGTACTTCATGGCCAGGGCACCGTATGCCATCAGCACCAGCATCATCCCCACCTTATACATCAGCAGAGTAAGGAAGAAGACGAGCGTCCCCTTCAGCGTCCCGTGCTTTTCCAGGAGGCGCGGCAGCCTGTCGTAGGCGATAGCGAAGATGAAGATGAAGAGGAACCAGCCCATGAAGTTCGAGAGCGGGATGGAAAACACCTTTATGGTCTCGTTGGAGACCCACACCCAGGACTTCCACATAGGGCTCACCTGCACGGGGTCCATCCACAGGTCGAAACTCATGGCAAGGAAACCTCCCAGCGCGGCCCTGAGCAGCAGAGACGCCCTCGGCAGCAGAACTCCGGCGATATGCACGCAGGCGTAGGCGATGAAGAACCACCCCAGGCAGATGACCATGGGCATCTCCCCCCACCAGAAGAAGGCGCGGGTAAAGTAATAGGTGCCCGTGACATTATCCAGGTTATGAGAGAACCAGGAGAACATCCTATAGCGCCCCATAAGGACCCAGACGTTCTCGGCCAGGCCGGTAAAGAAGAACGACCCTCCCAGGAACATCATGGCTTTGTAAATTCCGGTGGTGCGGTAGGCGTGATAAAAACACAACGCGCCCATGCTTATAGGGATAAGGTCCAGCAGGAACATGGCCGGGTAACTAGTGAAGTTCAATCCGGCGATGGAAGGTACGTCCAGCACCCAGGGAAAGAAATGGTGAAGGACGGAAGAGAACAGCACTACGGCGCCGAGCCCGGCCGCGATGACCGCGGCGATGCGTTTTTCCTGCGGAGTTACGGTTATTTCCATAAAGATATCAGAAGCGGTAACGGGCTTCCCCTATTACGTACCAGCCCTTAAGGGAGTAATCCACCCCATGGGCGGTGCGGCGGCCGGCGCCTGCCAACGCGCCGATGGTCGCTTCTAACGGAGACCAGTCGTGCGTAAGGGCAGCTGAAAACCGGTGCATCGGCACGTCGATAGCGGTGGAGAAATCTATGCTGTCCCCGTCTATGGCCGGAGTGTCGTAGGCATAACCGGCAGAAACCTCGGTCCTCTCGTCGACGCGCTTGAGAGCCCCAAAGCGGAACTTATAAGAGTTCTTCCAATGATAGGTCTTGGTAGAATCGTTAAGCAGGCCGCCGGGGTCCTCGTAAGTGAGGGCGTTGGAGAAAGCTTTCCACCAGGTCTGGGCGAAATCGCAGGTTAACTTCAGGTCTTTGCGGACCTGCCACGCTGCCCCTATGCCCGTAGTTGCCGGGTGATGCACCGGCAGCGTAAAATCGCTCTTCTGCTGAAAGGCGCCGTCAAGATAGACCTTTTCCGCCCCCTTAAGCGGCACGCGGGCCCCGCTGCGGGCCACCGCGCCGAAGCGCCATTCGTCGTTATGCTGCCAGGTGACCCCGGCAACGCCCTCTATGCCGTATCCATCGGCCTCTTTTTTGTTCGTCTGGTCCTTGCCGGCCACCGGGGCCAGCGCCGCGGAAACCAGGCCTGCCGTAGCGCTCCAACCTATGGTCGAATCCGAAGAAAGAGAGCCGTAGATAACATCCACCCCGATGCCGGCGGAAAATTTCTCGGTTAACTTGCGCGAGTAAGAGACGTTTGCCACCCCCACCGCCACGCTGCCACTATAATCCAGCGCGGTGACAAGCAGGTCGCCGGGCGCGGTATCCCGGAAATCCGCGCCTTGCAGCAGAGGAGTATACGCGCCTACCGCGATGGCGCTCCGGGCGTCCAACGGTACCACCGCGCCCAGAGAGCCGATCACAAACCCGGCGTGAGCACGGTCTTTATCGAACGGCCCATAAGTGGTTCCTCCCCCCAGCGGTATGGTAAAGGAGTCTCCATCCTTGGAGTAACTGTATCCGGCCCTGATTTCAAGCCCCGCCTCGCGGCTTTTCACGTCCGAAAGCGCAGCCGGGTTCCAGTAAATGGCAGTCCAGTCCGCTGCGTCGGCTATTACGGCCCCTCCGCGGGCCACGGCCTTGGCCCCTATCCCATCGAACTCGTAGCCGGAGGCCGCCGCTCCAGAGACCAGATTAAAAAAACAACAGGCGGCCAAAACGGCCGCCCGCGGAAAAACATGAATACGCTCAACGATGATGTGCATAGTTCTCCAAGTCCCGGTGTTGTCTTAAACTACCTGCGCAAAAATCCTATTTCCGCGGCTCCCGCGGCGGCGGGCAGTCCTGCCTGGAGGCGGGCAGCCTGGTGGCGACCCACAATCCGCCCGCCGGGAGGTTGTGGAACTCGATGTCCCCTCCGTTGCGGGCAAGCAAGTCTCGGGTAATGACCAGTCCCACCCCTGTCCCGTCCTTCTTCGTGGTTATCGACTTCCTAAAAAGGTTCTTGAGCACCTCAGGTTCCATCCCCGGGCCGTTGTCCGAGATGGAAACTTCCACGTCGTTCTCCACGGCCTTGATTGAGACCTCAATGACCTTGCTCCCGGAATTGTCGCGGATCGCCTCCACCGCGTTGCGGATCAGGTTGAAATAGACCTGCTGCAGGTCGGCGCGGGAGGCGCAAACGCTCAACTTCAGGTTTTCGGGATAAAGCTTCACGAACTTCACGTTCCTGGTCTGCGGAGAGTAGGAAATAATGGCCAGAAGGGTCCGCATGAAATCTGAAAGGACGATGGTCTCCGACGGCACCGCGGCTCGGCCGAACTCGGTTATACCTTTCAGCGACGCCGACATGCCCAACACGATATCATTGATCTCCGTGAGCATCGCCTTATCGTCCGGGTTCTTGGCGTTCAGCATCTCTATCTGCAGATAGCCGGAGATAGAGGAAATAGGACCGCGCAGGTCGTGCGCTATCCTGTGAGCGAGGACCCCGATCTGTGAATGGGCTTCCAGCTCGCTGAGTTTGGAGATCACTGCATGTTTCTCTTCGTTCTCCCGCGCCACCTGCGTCCGGAGCTTGGCGACTATCAGTTTCACCACGGAACCGGAAATGATCAGGAAAGAAACCACGAACATGCCTATCCCGAAAGTGGTGGGGGCGCTGGCGTATATCTCCCTGGCGGAAACGGTCGCCGAAGGGAGAAAGCCGAAATATTCAGCGGCTATCACCAGGACATAAGCTACCACAGCGAAAGCCGTGGAATATACCACGCATCCGCCGTAAGCCGCCTCGGATATGAGTATGGGAAAGTAAATGAAGACCAGCGGCGAGGCGATCCCGCCGCTCAGGTGCACCAGCACGGACATGAACCCCAGGCCGACTATGCTGAGCCCCGTTATCATCAGCTGATAACTGCTTTTGAACAACCGCCAGAGCAAAAGATATGTGGCCAGATAGCAACAGGACAGCGCCATGACCATCCAGAGGAATTTCTCCCCGAACGGGAACCCCGGCATCAGGTAACAGATGCAGAAGATGGCCAGGCCCAGCAGCCCGCTGAAAAGCGCCTGTTTCCTGATGAACGCCAGTTCCCCCTGGTAGGGGAGCAGCGAAAAGTTGTCCGCTTGCATCCGCCAGTCCCTCACTCGAAACTGCGCTGCCAATATCTCACGAAAGTAGGTGCTATCAGCATGACCAGGCAGTAGCCCGACATGACCTCGTACGGCATGTTGAAGAAGGGGATCAGGGTGTTCCAGTCCCACTTCAGCAGGTCGGTCCGGTAGGTCCAGACCCCCAGCTTGTAACCTATGGTCTCCATGGGCAGGGCCACTATGGAGCCGGCTATCAGGTCGAAGATGAAGATCCGCCTGTCGCCGGGGACAACACGGTCCTTCTTCAGGAAACGGCAATACAATTTTTCGGAAATAAAGACCACAAGGGTGAACATGACCATCCAGCCGGTAAGCACCCCTACCGGCGTGTCCCGGTAGAAGGTTATCATGAAATGGTAATCCCACATAGCCTCGGTGGCCACTTCGAAGAACACCCCGAAAATACCGCCCGCGATAAGTTCGCCGAGGACGTTGCGTCGGGCGTAACGTTTGAACAGCCACCACAACAGGGGAGCCTGTATCCAGCCTATGATCTCCAACACTATCAATGTCTTATTCATCGCGCATCTCCGGTCTTCATGAACGAGAACTGTTCCTGCCAGGCCCGGACAAAACTCGGACCTATAAGCATGAAAAGGCAGTAACCGGCCAGCGCCTCCCAGGGCATGCCCAGGAGCGGAATGGTGCCCCAGTCCCAATTCAGCTTGTCCAGGCGGTAGGTCCAGATCCCCAGTTTAAGGCAAAACGTTTCCATGGGGAAAGCTATGATCACGGCCGCGGCCACGTCGAAGAGAAGGATACGTTTATCTCCGGGGTCTACCGCCGGAAGTTTCAACGTGCGCCGGTAGAGCCAGCTCGAAATATTGACCACGGCGGTGAACATAACGGCCCAACACAGCAGTATGGCCACCGGGGCATCCTTGTAGAACGTCAGTCGCAGGTGGTAGTCCCAGAGAGGCTCTGTGGCGAACTCGTTGAACACGCCTATCAGCAAGCCCGCCAGCATGCTGCCGGAAACGTCCCTTCCTCCGTAGCGCCGGAAGAGGTACCAGACCAGGGGGACCTGGAGGTACATCAGGATCTCCAGTACGATCAACATGGTCAGCCTCCTTCCTTGCCGCGGTTCAGGAAATATTTCTCAAAAGCGTGCATCAGCAGTACCACGAAAAGCGGCGGGAACCAGTAGTAGAGCAGGGGTTCTTCTATGGGGATGCCGAACACCGTCGGGCCCAGGGTACGGTTGGGGTTCCAGATCCAGTGCCCGCGGGAAACGGAAAAGAATTCCGCGAAGAACATCAGCACCTCGAAGGTGCAGATCATCGCTATGGCGGCCTTCCAGTTCACGCGTTCTTTTGCGGCTTTATAAAGGGGGATTACGAGGAAAAAGAAGGGCGCGGCCAGCACCACGCTGGCCGGCCATTTTTTCTGGGCCGTCGCGTCTTTCTTTTTTTTATCCTCTTCGCTCAGGAGTTCATCTATGTCAGGCATTTTTGGAGAAAAGCCTCCGGTAGGAAAGATAGACGGCCAGGCAGAACGGGGTGGCGCCGAACCAGAACACGAACTCCTCCACCGGCGCCGCGCCTATCCAGATGCCCAGCAGAGAGTCGATTTTTTCGGAGAAGAACCAGACGTCGAACTTGAGGAAGAGGTATTCCATCACCACAGAAACTCCCGCCATCGCCGCGGAGGCGGCCCAGAAAGATTTTTTCAGAGGAGCGTCATGCTTCTTGAGCATGAAGACCATGAACAGCAGGGCTGGCACCCAGAAAAGTACGCTATAAGTTATAAGGTAGACAGGCATCAGCTAACCCCCGACGCACAATGATAGCAAGTTAAGCGACTTCAGCAAAGTCCGGCGCGCGCGGCCTCGCGGGCGAGATCCTCTGCAAACCGTGTCTTGAGAAGCGCCTTCGGGCTGCCCAGAGCCTTTTCCAGCGCGGGGTCGCGGCGCAGTTTCCCGGGGCCGGGGCGGGCGGCCATGTTCTCCAGAACGCCCAGCACCGGCACTTTCAGCTTGCGGTAAAGTTCCAGGGAACGGTTCAGCACGTCGTGCGCCAGTACGGAGGGAATGGTGACGGCCAGCACCTCGGCCTTGCGGGCGAAGCGCATCACGTCCAGGGCGGCGTCGTTAATGCCCGGAGGCATGTCCAGCACCAGGAAATCCAATTCCCCCCACTGCGTTATGGCGAGCAGCTCTATGATGGCGTCTGACACGTTGGCGCCGCGCAGCGGCACGGCCTTGTTCTCGGAGAAGAACACCACGCTCATGAACTTCACGCCTTCGTGCACGGGCGGCTCCAGGCCCTTTTCCTCTTTGGGGAACAGGCCTTTGGCGCCGAGAATGAGGTGGTCGGAAGCGCCGGCGAAATCCAGGTCGAAGAGGCCGGTCTTATACCCTTTCCGGGCCAGCAGCAGGGCCAGGGTGCTGGCGGTCACGCTTTTGCCGATGCCGCCTTTCCAGCCGGTCACGGCGATCACGCGCTTCACGCCGGAAAGTCTCTCTTCTATTACGGACGGGCGCGGGTCTATGGCGGTCATCGCTCGCCCTTTATATAGCTGATGCTGACGCCGCGGCCTTTGGCTATTTCGAAGTCGGGGCTTTTGCATTTGGGGCACTTGAGGAAGGTATGGGCCATTTCCGGCACGAAATGGATGAACTCGCTTTCGTCCTTGGTCTTGCGCAGGCCCTTGAGCGGGAACTCGTGCGCGCAGGCTTTGCAGCGGAAGGCGGCGGGCTCGGTGGTGATCTTGAACTTGCAGGCCTTGGCGGCCGGGAACTGCTTGCGCAGCTCTTCCAGCGCGAAGGAGAAGATCTCCTTATCTATGGCCTGGAGTTCCCCGAAGAGCACCCCTGTTTCTTTAAGTTTTTTGAGTTTTTGCGCCTTGGAGTGCTCCACGGCGGTCTTTATGACGGATTCGGCCAGCGCCCATTCATGCATAGTAGTGAAATTATACAAAATCCCCCTCGGTCAGGCGTGTAAGCGGGCTTGTGGCGAGGGGGTATGCCATACTCGGGCACGGGCTCTCCTAGCCCCGAGTTTACGCAGCACTAGAGGCGAGGGGATATGCCGTCCGCGGGCACGGGGTCGGCCACACCGTGGCCGCCCCTCCTCACACTGCGGTGTCGCTTTGCTCCACTCGGCCTCGTCGCTTACGCAAGCCTCGGCCTGCGCGAAGGC